>CAZCZF010000075.1:0-8390 GCA_964503025.1 uncultured Vampirovibrio sp.
GATTGCTTCGCTTTCGCTCGCAGGGGTAAATAAATGGACTGGATTTGAGACTACCTAAAAAGGTGATAAGGTAATAAGTGAATAAGATATTTTAGATATTTTCAATGTAAACCGCGTTGTATTTAAACAATATTTATAACAACTTATTACCTTATTAACTTATTCACTTTTTTACTTAATCACCTATTCACCGGCAACCTAGGGGTAAATGGGAACAAATAAATGGATTGTAGCCAGATTTATCTGTCGGAATATTTACCCTTGAATTTGTACCTTTGTTTCTGTTGAAAAATAAAAGTTTCAGCATAAACTATATTTATTGTATAATTTTACTAACAATAGAGAGGTAGGAATTATGCAAGTTTCATTAAACTGGTTGAACGAATTAGTAGATTTAAAAGATATTGATGTTAAACAAATTGCTCATGAGTTAACGATGAGCGGTTTAGAGGTAGAAGAGGTTGAAGAAGTAAGACCTAAATTTACCAATATAATCACGGCAAGAATCGAGAAAATTGACAACCATCCGAACTCTGACCATTTGCATTTAGTGACCGTAAATACAGGTTCAGGATTAAAAACGGTTGTGTGCGGTGCGCAGAATATTGAAGTAGGACAAGTAATTCCTTACGCATCAGTTGGAAGTAAAGTTCTTGACAGAAAATCCGGAGAACTATTTGAACTTACTCCTGCAACAATAAGGGGAGTCGAATCTCAAGGTATGTTGTGCTCTGATGATGAACTTGGCGTTGCTGACAGAAATTATCAGGAAGAAGATGGTATTCTTGTACTAAACAGACTTTTCCCGAATGTTGGTTTGGGCTTGAATGTTGAAGATGTTTTAGGGTTTGAGAAGGATTATATTTTACATACTGCTCCGACGGCAAATAGAGGCGATCAAATGTCTGTAATCGGTATCGCAAGAGAACTTTCTGCATTGTTTGACAGACCGATGAAATTTGAATACGCTTCTCGTGAAGCTCAAAAAGCTGATTTCAAAGTTGAAATCAAGGATACTGATGTATGTAAATACTATTCAATTGGTGTTTTGAAAAATATTACAATAAAATCTTCTCCCGATTGGATGCAAAAACGTTTGGTTGCTTCCAGAGTAAGAGCTATTAATAACGTTGTTGACATTACAAACTATGTAATGCTTGAGTACGGAACTCCTCTTCATGCGTTTGATTTGGATAAGTTGAACGGTTATTTGTGCGTAAGACGCGCAGAAGTCGGTGAAAAGTTAGTTACGTTGGATGAAGTTGAGCGTGAGTTAAATAATGATACAGTATTGATTGCAACAGAGAAAGAGCCGGTTTGTTTAGGCGGTGTATTCGGTGGTGCAAATTCAGAAATTGATAATAATTCAAAAAATATTGCGCTAGAAGCTGCATATTTTACACCACAAGCTAACAGAAAAAGCTCAAGAAGTGTTGGTTATAAGTCTGATGCATGTTCGAGATTTGAACGCGGAGTTGATATCGAAGCTGTTAAACCGGGGCTTATGCGTGCGGTTGAGCTTTTGGAAAAATACGCTGATGCAAAGTTTGAAGGTGTTGTAGAAACGGGTGAAAACAAGCTTGAACCTGTAGAAATCACTTTAAGATATCCGCAAATTAAAAGAATTTTAGGATGTGATATTGAACAGGAAAAATGTATTTCTATTCTTGAAAAACTTGGATTTGAAATTCTTGGCAAAAATGAAATCGCTTGTAAGGTTCTTGTTCCGTCATTCAGAGCGGGTGATGTCTCAAGAGAAGTTGATTTGATTGAAGAAGTTGCGAGAATAAACGGCTATGACAAGATTACGACAACACTTCCAAATCGTGCAGGTACTCCTGAAATCTCTTTAGCGGAAAGGGTTGTCGGAAGAATACACGATTTAATGCGTGCAGCAGGGCTTAACGAAATGCAAACTTCTTCATTAATTGGAGAGCCTCTTTTGAAACAGTTTAACATACCTTATGACAAAGAAAACGCTATTTTTGTAGAAAATCCTGCGTCAGAAGATTTTGCAATGTTGAGACAAAGCTTGATTCCGAGTGTGTTGAACTGCATGAAGTACAATTATGACAACGGACAAAAGAATTTCTGGGGTTATGAAATCGGAAGAAGCTATGTGAAGGTTTCCGAGCCGAATGAAAAAAATTCAGGTATAAAAGAAACGCAAGTTCTTGCGGGAGTTATAACCGGAAATGTTCAAAATTCTTTGTGGCAACAAACCGGTGAGATTGATTTTTACACAGTAAAAGGAATTGTGGATAAGTTGTTGGAAGAATTTGGTCTGATGAGACGTATTAAATTCGCGCTTTTGGCAGATTCTCCGATTGCAGAATCTCATAAATGTATGCATCCATATAAGGCTGCCGTTTTAACAATGCTTGGTAAGAAGCCTGAAATAATTGGTTATTACGGGGAATTACATCCTGAACTAAAAGGTAAATTAAAATTGAACCAAAATGCGTTTATCTTTAAGTTGGATTTGGATATGCTGATTTCTGCGGTTAATGAATCGGTAGTTAAGTACAAAAAACTTCCTCAATTCCCTGAGGTACAGCGCGATTTGGCGGTAATTGTTCCAAAAACGACTTCTTGGGATGATTTGGAAAAAATTATTAAAAAAGGTATTGATAACAAAGTCTTTACAGGAAGTGAAGTTTTTGACGTGTATGAAGGTGAACATGTGCAGGATGGTTTCAAGTCTGTAGCGTTCAGAGTGAAGTTGCAAGATAATAATGCAACTATGACGGATGAAACAATTGAAGCACAAATGGCAAACCTGCGTTCTGCGCTTAAAAAAGCACTGCCGGAACTTGCTTTTAGGGAGTAATAAAGGAACTGTTATGCTAAGTTATGAAAATCTAAAAAATGCTTATGAAACACTTGTTGCTGCGTATAATGACTTTGTGAAAAATGAAAATTCGATTTTTGCGGAGTACATAGCAGATTCGTGTGTTAAAAGATTTGAATATACTTTAGAAACTTCGTGGAAATTGGCAAAGAAAATATTTATTCAAAAATTCGGAAAATCAGAGCAAGAACTTAGTATGAATAATGTTTTCCGTCTAATGCAGGGATATGGTTACTGTAAAAATTGGGAAAATTGGCGGGAATATTATCAAAAGAGGAATGAAGTCGCTCATGAATACAACCTTTTTAAAGCAAGAACATTGATTGATGTAGTTCCGAATTTTATAAAAGATGTAGAATTTTTCTTGAACAAACTTAAAGAAGAGGATTTAAATGCCGATTAAGGGTGTAACTAAACAAGAAGAAAACATAATTCTTTCTATTTTGAAACCGTATTTTGGCAAATACAAGTTCTTTTATTACGGTTCCAGAGTAAAAGGAAATTTTCGTCCGTTATCGGATTTGGATATTTTGGTTGTGTCATCGGATTCAATTAATTATAATGACATAGAGGATATGCGATTGGATTTTGATGAAAGCTTACTGCCATATATTGTGAACCTGTCGTATAATGTAGATGATAATTTCTTTAAGCTTATCGAGAAGGATTTGGTAGAGGTGAATTAAATGAAGAAACTCTTAATACTTGTTGCAATGTTATTTATGCTTCCTGCATTTGCGGATACAATGCCGTTTTATGTAGATAGTATTCCGACTAATGTAATCGGCATGTATCAAACGGGTGAAAAGATTAACATTTTTTCTCATCCGGAGGCAAATTCTCGAGTTATTAAGACATTTGATTTGACGTATAATCCTGAGACAATGCCTGATAATCTTTTTGCGGTTTTGTTGAATGAAAAGAAACTGGGCTTTTTGTACGTTTCTGATATTGGTGATGAAGGTTGGGTTGAAGTTATTTATAACAGAAAGACCGGAGCAAAAGGTTGGGTGCAGACAGAGGATCAATTTCAATTTTTGCCTTGGATGAGTTTTTATAATATGTACGGACGTAAATATGGCTTAAGGTTGATGAAAGACGCGCCTGAAGAGGTGCAAGTTCTTCACGCAAAAAGCGAGGATTTGTCACAAAGCGTTGCGACTTTGCGGTATGTACGGCAAATCAGATTAACTGTTATTCGCGGAAATTGGGCGTTAGTGTCTGTTGTGGATGTTGATAAAACTCCAAAAACAGGGTACATGAAATGGCGCGATAAGGATGGTAAAATTTACGCATTTCCGAATATCAAGTAGTTATTCGGAAATAAACTAGCTGTTTTTCTTGCGATAACAGGAAAATTGGTGCTCTCATATCCAGTCTATACATTTATCCCCGTTTTGCCACGAGTTAAAGCCATCGCAATGACTTGAAATTAGTAGTCTTGCGCGTTAAGTATAGAAAATATTTAAAACCCCTTATTTCCTTATTTCTTTTTTCAGTAGTTCTGCTCCAAGCTTATTCATTTACCCTCTCTATTCCTACTTGAAAAAATTAGAGATATTGTGTAAGATTATACTTAGATAAATATATTTATAATAAGAAGAGGATTATACTGAAATGTTCGAACGTTTTACAGAGAAGGCGATTAAAGTAATAATGTTGGCTCAGGAAGAAGCCAGACGCCTTGGGCATAATTTTGTCGGCACGGAGCAAGTGCTGTTGGGGCTTATCGGTGAAGGAACCGGTATTGCTGCAAAGACTCTTAAATCAATGGGTGTTAACCTAAAGGATGCAAGAGTAGAGGTTGAAAAGATTATTGGCAGAGGTTCCGGATTTGTTGCGGTAGAAATTCCTTTTACACCGCGTGCAAAGCGAGTTTTGGAACTTTCTTGGGATGAAGCAAGACAACTTGGGCATAATTATATTGGCACGGAACACCTGCTTTTGGGCTTGATTAGAGAAGGAGAAGGTGTTGCGGCAAGGGTTTTGGAAAACTTGGGTGTCGATTTGAACAAGGTAAGAAGCAATGTTGTAAAAATGCTTGGTGATTCAAAACCGACCGCGGGTGCAGGGGCAGGAACAGGCTCTTCTTCAAGTTCATCTTCATCTGCAAACAAAGTTAAGACACCAAGTCTTGATGAGTTTGGTACGGACTTAACTCAAGCGGCTTCTGAACAAAGATTGGATCCTGTTGTCGGAAGAGAAAAAGAGATAGAACGTGTTATTCAGATTCTTGCAAGAAGAACTAAAAACAATCCGGTGTTACTTGGTGAACCTGGGGTTGGTAAAACTGCTGTTGCAGAAGGGCTTGCGATAAGAATTGTTAATAGCGAAGTACCTGATATTTTGGAAAACAAAAAAATCATTCAACTTGATATGGGACTTTTGATAGCAGGTACTAAATATCGTGGTGAATTTGAAGAACGTCTTAAGAAGATTATGGATGAAATCCGTCAAGCAGGCGACGTAATTCTTGTTATTGATGAAATGCATACACTTATCGGTGCGGGCGCAGCAGAAGGTGCAATTGACGCGGCAAACATTTTGAAACCGGCTTTATCAAGAGGTGAAATTCAGGTAATTGGTGCAACAACATCTGACGAATATCGCAAATACATTGAGAAAGATTCTGCGTTGGAAAGAAGATTCCAACCTGTCATTATTGAAGAACCGTCTATTGATGAAACTATAGAAATCATCAGAGGCTTGAAATTCAAGTATGAAGAACATCACAATTTGAATATTGCGGATGCGGCAATTGTTGCTGCGACAAAGCTTTCAAGCAAATATATAAACGATAGATTTTTGCCTGACAAAGCAATAGACGTAATTGATGAAGCGAGTTCAAAGGTAAGATTGAAAGTTTGCACTCTTTCTCCGGAAGGAAAAGAGCTTGATAAAGAGTTGCGTGAAATTATTAAAGAAAAAGAAGAAGCAATCAGAAATCAAGAGTTTGAGAGAGCTTCTGCTCTTCGCGATGATGAAGCAAATATGAAAGACAGAATCCGCGAAGTTTCTGAAGAATGGCGCAGACAAAATGACGCAAACAAACCAACTGTAACGGAAGAAGATGTTGCTGAGGTTATTGCTACTATGACCGGAGTCCCGGTAACGAAACTTACGGAAGGCGAGTCTGAACGTTTGCTTAAATTGGAAGATACTCTTCACAGCCGTGTAATTGGTCAAAGTGACGCTGTTACTGCAATTGCGAAAGCGATAAGAAGAGCAAGAGTCGGTTTGAAATCACCAAACAGACCAATCGGAAGCTTTATTTTCTCAGGTCCTACCGGTGTTGGTAAAACAGAACTTGCAAAAGCGTTGGCAGAAGCTATTTTTGGCAGTGAAGACAATATGATAAGAGTAGACATGTCAGAATTTATGGAAAAACATTCTACTGCAAAACTTATCGGTTCGCCTCCAGGGTACGTAGGTTATGACGACGGTGGACACCTTTCTGAAATTGTCAGAAAGAAACCTTATTCGGTAATTCTTTTTGATGAAATAGAGAAAGCGCATCCGGATGTATTTAATATTATGTTGCAAATCCTTGACGACGGACGTTTAACTGATGCTAAGGGCAGACATATTAACTTCAAGAATACAGTTATTATCATGACATCAAACGTTGGTGCAAGTATGATTACAACCCAAGGTAAACTTGGTTTCTCAGCAGCGGAAGATGTTAAGAAAGACAAGTACGAAAAGTTGAAGGATACCGTAAATGAAGAGCTGAAAAAAGCATTCAGACCGGAATTTTTGAACCGTATTGATGATATTATTGTATTCTCACACTTGAGTAAGGAAGAAATCCGCGAAATCGTTGACTTGATGATGAAAGACTTGTTCAAACGCTTGTCTGAACGTGAACTTTCAATCGAGGTAACTGATGAGGTTAAGGATTACCTAGCAAAAGACGGATATAATGAAGCTTATGGCGCAAGACCTCTTCGCCGTTTGATACAGAAGAAAATTGAAGATCAGTTGGCAGAGGAAATTTTGACAAACGCTTACAATGCAGGAGATATTATTCTTTTGAAGCTTGTGGATGACAAAATTGTTTTTGAGCGCAAGGAAGGCGTGAAAGCGTAGAATATTGATTTTAAAAGAAGCGGCGCGGGCAGAATGCCCGCGCCGCTTCGCTATTTAGCATTCAATAATCTATAAAGTAAGGGAAAATAAAATAATGATAGAAAGAACTAAGACAGTCATAACGAATGCGATTGCGAGCTTCAAAACCGGATGAAAAGTCAGGTTGTAATCTTCTGAAGGGCTTAATTGTTTAACTACACATTTAGCAAAATCCTGCTTAGCGTCGGATTGGGTTTTGTTGAAAGAGTCATTCATCAATCTGCGAATGTTGTACGTATCTTCGAGTTCTTTTCTTGCTTGCTTGTTGCTGATTGTGAATTTTTTTATTTTAATACTTTCTTCTGCCGGAAGCTCGTTGTCTACGTATGCAGAGAGATTGTTTTGAAAAATTCTGTATTGGCTGTTAGAATGTGTTGATAAGATTTCTTCTTGCGTGTCAACGCTTGATTTGAGGTCGTCGAGCATTGTTTTTATTATGTTGTATTTTGCACGACAGGTTGAACATTTTTTTAAATGTTCTTCAACTTTTGTTTTTAGTGTTTTGCTCAAACCTCCTTCAATGTAGAAAGAAAGTAAAACGTCCATTTGTGCGCATGTTATTTCCATTATATAAACTCCTTTAACTCTTGTTGTAGCTTTAATCTGGCTCTTGAAATCCTTGATTTAACAGTTCCGATTGCTGTGTCGGTAATTTTTGCAATGTCGTCGTAACTCAGACCTTCGTACTCTCTTAACAGAATAACGATTCTTAAATTTTCCGGCAGGTTGAGTAATGCGGCTTTGATGAGCTTTTCCATTTCAGAAAAAAGGCATTTGTCACCTGGTTCACATCCGATTTTGTCTTTAATTTCAAGTATTTTGTTGTGGTTAACTTCAATGTCTTTGTTCTTGGCATTCTTTTTTATGTAATCGTAAAAAGTGTTTGTGACAATTTGATTAAGCCAAGGTTTGAATTTGTCGATGTTTTTGAGTGAATTGATATTTTTTGCCATTTTGAATAAGGCTTCTTGTGTTAAATCTGCGATGTCATGCCTTTTATCGGTTAAGTAACTAAACATGGTGAACACATTTTTTTGAACGCGTCGGATTAATTCTTCGATAGCTTTGTTGTCACCTAGTTGCGCGCATTTGATTAGTGTGGTTGTATCTTTCTTTTTGTACTTGGAATTTGGCATGGTACATTTATTATAAAGAATAGAATATCAAAATATATTGCCTTTGTGGGGGTAAAGGGAGATGGGGGTAAATGTATGGGCTTGGCACGAGGCTGATGAAATAAGGTAATAGGGTAATAGGAGAATAAGAGGTTTTAAAGTCATCCTGAAAGCGTAGAAAATAAGGATGTAAATCCGTAATTTTCAAGCTGTTCAGGATCTGACCAAAACATAAGTATCCTGCCAAGTTGGTAAGATCCTGAAATACGCCTTTTTTATTACCTCAACCACAAACA
>CAZCZF010000076.1:0-8381 GCA_964503025.1 uncultured Vampirovibrio sp.
GCTTAGTGCTGGAAGATATTGATATTTCAGATATCTACATAAAGAATAATTATATTGACGTAAGAGTGTTCTTTAGCGAAGATGGTATTTGTGTACCAAAAGCGCATTTTGAAAAAAACTTACTTCCAATAGCATACATGTTTATTAAAATCAATGAAGATTTATCTGGCGCATCTGTCGTAGGATTTATTTCACCTGACAATATTAATCCTGCAAATGACATAGACGGATGTATACAAGTGAGAGAGGATGAACTTGTTTCGTTTTATGACATTGAATCGCTCATTACGACTCAAGATGAGATTCAAGAAATTGATGATAAAGATATTTTTGCTTTCATTGACGGAACATTGAATAACAAAGATGAGTTCTACGCAAAACTGTTAAAATCTTATGACAGCAGATTAAAATTGGCAAAAGCCACTAAAGCTAAAGAAATTTTCCGTTTTATTTCGGTTGCTAAGAATGATGAAACAATTTTAGAAAATGAAAGCTCCAATTTTGAACCTTCTGTAGATTCATTTGACGATAATTTGTTGTTAGATGAAGAGGACAGTCTAATGCTTGACGTTACAGAAGAAGGTGAAGATTTGATTTCCGCTGATGGTTCTGATGAATTTCAAGATTTAGTTGATGACAATGAAGATGTTGAACTATTACAAGAAGAATCGGAAGATATGCCACTTCTTGAAGATTCTGAAGAAGAAGAAGAAGAAGAGGAAATTGTTAACGAAGAAATTGCCGAATACGATGAAATTTCAAGTCTTGATTCTGATGACACAGAAATTAAACTTGAAGAACGCGAAGTCGAAAGTTTTGATATTCCTGAAAGTAATATAGAAACCGAAACAGAAGAATTAACATTTGTTGAATCTGATAATTTGATTGTTGAAGATGTTTCAAATGAAAAGTTTGAAGTTGTAGAAGAAAATACTCCTGAATTAGAGTTAGAAGTTGATTCTAATATTGTTGATGATAATGTTGATGATAATACTTCCGATTTAGAAATTGAAGAAGTTAAAGATTCTGAATTTAAGACAATGACTTCTCATGAAGATTCTAAAGATATACTTGACGAATTATCAAATGAGCCGGAAGTTGATGCCCACATTGATAACACATATAGCAAACCTCCTATTGACGAGAAAACAGAATCAAATGAACAAATCGGTGTTTTATTTAAAAATAAAAACGAAGCACCAGCGGAAGAGGAAGTTCAAACCACTAATTTTTACACTCCGAAAAAGACAAAAAGTTCAACTCTTCCAGTAACACTATTAGCTTCAACTATTGTTATCGGTGCATTAGGGTATTACGGATACACAAAATTTGCATCTCAAATACCTATGGATGAAGAAATAGGAAATAACGATTTGTCATCGAATGTTGTTATAGATAAACCTGTGCAAAAACAAGATGCCATGCCGGTAGAATCATTGGAGACGGCAGTTCCGCTCGCTTCAAACGAAGGCATTGCCGAAACAATACCGGCAATTGAACAGAATTTGGACGCATCAATCCTGGTTTCTAATTTGAAAGTCGAATGGGAAATCCCTGCCGGATATGCTTCTAATACTTCTGCAAGAAGATACCTTATAAAAATCGGCAAAATTATTCAGTTGAATCTAAAAACAGAGCTTTTATTGTTAAATAAACCTCCTATAACGAATAAAATTGCGGTTGAAATTAAGTACAATGACCATAGCAAAAAATTTGAAACAGCAGGTATTAAAGTTTCAAGCGGGGAAAAGTCTGTTGATACTTTAATACGACAAGCTGTAGATAAGGCGCTTGGTATGAATTTAAGCATCAATACAAATTCTTTTGCTAAATTACAAGGTAATCCTGTGTTGATTATACATTTATAAGATTGGAAATAGAGATTGATTATGGAAAAAGAAAACAAATATTATGATTTAATAGAACAATTGATAAGAAAACATAAAAAGTTTTCCGGCCTTGAAGCGATTCTTGACGACATAATAGATGACGTTTATTCTCACTCGGAGGTTATTCTTAAAACGGTCAACAATGAAAGCGTTATAAATGCTTATCTTGAAAAAGTTGTTTCAACCTCTATAATAACAGTTCCTAAAAGAATGGATTTCCACTCTGAGGTACATCACGCAGAAATAAAGATTGAATCAATAATGCCAAAAGCAGCCCCAAAAGTTGACAATTCTTTGGTTGAGATGATGCTTAACGGTTCTTCTGCCACAATCGCCGATGTACAAAGCAACACATTTGAAACAGTTGAAGAGGTTATGGCGCCACTTGAAATTTCAGAAGATTTAGGAAGTTTTTCTGAACCAACAGAAGATGATGCTAATTTTGCAGACGAAATTCTAACTGAAACGATAGAAAGCTCCGATGAGAATTCTACAATAGATTTAGGTAATAACACAGACATGACAGAAGAAGTGGATGTTATTGACGAAAATGACAATATTGAAGTTATCGACGAAGATTCTGTAAAAGATATACAACAAGATAGTATTGATACAATAGATTTAGATATAGATGTCGAACCGGAATTCCCAGAACAATTACTGGAAGCAGAAGAGATTATAACTTCACAAAACGACGATAGCCTAACAATTGATAATGACACAGAACAAAATACAGAGCTAACATTGGAAGATAACGATAATAGCGAGAATGTAACTGGAATTTACGAAAGCGAACCGGAGCTTCTTTCCGAGGAATTAATTGATAATGAGGTTGTATCAGATGAAAATTCCGATGAATTACTTGCTGAATCTGATGATGAACTTTTAATTAATGATGATGACACCGAACAAAAAGAAGTACATTATACGGAACTCGAAACCGATTTAGAGTTATTTGGAGAAGAAGCTGAAAATACAGAAGAACCAGAACCCCATTTTGTTCCTACTGATTACTCCGTATTTTGTTTTAATCCGCAAAACGAAGAATCCGGTATTGATACAGAAACAATTACAAAGGACTTAACAGAACTATCTGATAAGTACCCTGATTTAAGCATTTTGGATATTTATAATTTAAAATATAAAGAAAACTTATCGGTCTCTGAAGTTGCTAAAAATTTGAATATAAGTGAAAATAAGGTTATTGAAGCATTAAATGAAATTATTGCTGTAATATAAAAGGCGATACACATGCAATGTCCCAGATGTAAAAAGGAAATTGAAGATAGTTCATTAAAATGCAGTTTTTGCGGAGCAAAGGTAGCTTCCGTGTGCAAAGACTGCGGTACTGTCAATCCTATTACTTCTTTGGAATGTTCCGGTTGTCACAGAGTTTTGTTGAAAATATGCAGTGAATGTGGTGCTGCAAATCTTCCGGAAGCTAAAGCTTGCAGAAAATGTGGCATTGAATTTGTAAAAATAAAGCCGGAAATAAAACCGGAATACACGGCAAATAAAAGTTCTCAACAAAAAGTTAAACTTCAACTTTTAGAAGCAATTAAAGATGCCGATTCAACAATAATAACTCTCAACGGAGAAAGCGGGATAGGTAAAAACCTTGTTCTCAGATACACTATTAACGAACTAAAAAGCGCAAAATTAATTTGGCTTTTGGGAACTTGTACACAAATAACACAACTTTCTCCGTTCGGATATTTTCAAGATTTGTTGTTAACATTCTTTAATATAAATAATTTCTGCCCTGATACACTACAACTTAAGAAAAATTCATTAAAATTCTTCAAACAAGATTTTCCGACGCTTACTAATTCTGAAATATTGGATTTATTGAATTTTCTTTATCCGGAAACTTTGGACAAGTATGAAAATATATACTTAAATAAAGCTAAAATGTTTCACATGATGAAAAAGGTCTTTTTGACAATTGTTGAAAAAATGAAAGTCGTGTTCATTATTGATAATTTTGAAAACATTGACGGTATGTCTTTTGATTTCCTTAAAGAGCTTCTTAATGAAGATTTTATATTGGAAAGATGCAAGTTCATTATAATATCTTCCGTGACAAAACCGGGGATGGGATGTATTACATCGCCGAAACTTACGGCTGAGAATTATACGGATTTAACAATTGCTCCGTTTACGAGAGCGCAAGTTGATGTATTAATCCATCAATACAGAGATATTTCGGTCGGAGAAGATTTTGCGAATTTAGCGTATAAAATATCGGGCGGAAACCCTGCTGAAATTGAACAAATGATAATGCTTCACAAAGACTCCGTCAGAAACTCTCTCAAAAACATTTCGTACACAAGCATTGAAAATATTATCAACACAAGATTAAACATCCTTAAACAAGAAGATATTTCTGCATATCGAGTACTCATTGCGATGTCGGTATTGGGAAGCAAATTTTATCCCGCAATGCTAGAAAATTTTGACAACAATGCACCGCAAGAATTTGAAAGAATTATTGAAAAACTCGTACAAACCGGTTTTATTACGCAAATAAATAATTTGACTTTTGAATTTAAGAGTTGCAATATTTGGAAACAAATAGTCGCTTTTGTTAAAAATGACGAGAATTTTGAAGAAATCCTTAATACATTATATGATTTATTAAGTATGTACAAGCAATCGTCTGTAGCACTCTTAGGGTATATTGTTCAGAAATTAAAAAATGAACAAGAGGCTTTTGAAATATGGACTTTACTAATGAAGCAAGCTTCATATATCGGAGATATCGGACTCTATATTATCGCTCAAAAGCAATCCTTAAGATTGATAGAAAATAAAACGAGCACCCTTTATCAAAAGATTAAAAAGAACATATACACACGTGTCGGTAAACTATTAGAACCAATTGACCATGTTGCTGCTTTTGAATATTTACAAAATGCCGTAATGATGTTGGATGATGACCAAGAAAACGAACACATTGAATTACTGGGATTTTTGGCATCTGTATCAATGAAAAACGGTAATTATTGGGGAGTTATTGAATGCGTCAACAGCGTTCTTAACAAAATTCCTCCTGATATGGAATTGGAACGCATGCTTGTTAAATCTCGTCAGGTTCGGCCTTTATTACGTTTAGGCAATTACGGACAAGTTATCAATCTTATTGATACAGAAATTATGCAGGTTCTTGAAAAATATCTAACAAAAGGCAAGAACACACAAGTTGTATCAATCAATGAATTATACGATATTTGGTTAGAGATTTATTATGATTTTGCGGAATCATTGATATTCCAAGGCGATTCAAGAATGTTTGATGTTATAAAGCAATTATTTGATATTCTTGAAAAGAACCAAACCTGTGAACAATCATATTCTTGCAGAGCATATCTTCTTCTTGCTCTTGCAAACACAGTAAAAGGCGACATTCAAACCTCACAAAAAATTCTTGATGATATCCTAAAAGAGTTTTCTCTCGATTCGATGGATTCTTTTATCGTATCCAGATGGAATTTTATTGATATTATAAACAAATTTTTGAAAAAAGATTACGCAAATCTGTACACGGAACTATTCAATGTAACAGCATTTGCCAACAATGCAAACGACAACTTCACAAAAAATATTCTAAAAACTCTTCTTGCCAAAATGCTTCAAGATAAGAATGAAAACAAAAAGGCTTTAGAAATATTGGAAGAACAGGTTGCATATTTTGCAAAAGAAAAAATAGCAACCGGGGTGTTGCTATCATGGTATCTTATTGCCAAAATCAGATTGATTACAAATGGCACACAGTTCGCAATGGATATCACAACAAAAGCATTAGATATTGCTCAAGGACCTAGTATTAACAACTATTATTTTATTGCTCTCTACAATAAATTAATTGGCGAAATTTATATGGCAAAACAAGATTTTGATTCGGCAAAAGTTTATATCGAAAAAGCTATATTTATTGCCAAGCAATTTGATTTGGAAACAATACTTGTAAAAAGTTATGTATTATACGCAAAATTGTACCAAGAACTGGCTCTTCCAAAATCGACACTACGCGCGAATTACATAAAGCAATCACTAAAAATGTTCCAATTAGCAAAAAACGTAAATATAGTTGAGAACCATATACATCTCCAGAAATACATAAGAGATGAACTATCAGTTCTCACTTCGTTTTGCAAGTTAAACGGCATTACCCTTAAAAAATCTAAGTAATCTCTTCTTGAGAATTTCCGACATAATCAGCAAGTGGCACATCATCGTCGGCATTTTCCGGTATTGCTTCGTAACTATTAGCAGAGTTTTTGTACGCAAGAGCTCGTTTGTTTAATTCATCAATCGCCATTGGACCGGTAAGAACTTCCAGCACCTCGCCATCTGCATCATAAATTTTTAAACGCGGTATCTCTACTCCTTGTGGGGTCTTAAAGCCCATTAAAGAAATTTTACCATATTTTGTTTCACCACAATCAAAACCATCTTTGATTTCATAATAAACATCTTTCAAGTTTTCATTATCAAGACAACTTAACGCTACGTTATTTGAAGTTTCACGCTGTAACCAGTCTTGAACGGTTTGAGTTTCTTCCAAAAGTTCAGATAATTGTTCTTTAGTTGCTTTTATACGCCTAAATAACGGGTCGCCTCCCCTGCCAACCGCACTTGGTCCGCTCTCACGCTGAGTGGAGCGAATTACATATTGAGATTCATCAATAATCTTACGTTCCCCTGAATTCGCACTAACTTGCTGCTGTAGTTGTTGTGTATTTTTTTCCAGTTTGAAATCTTCTGCCATTTAAGATTACTCCTTATATCTAGAATTACGGCATTTTTTCCAAAAACTTTAGCTTTTTTGAGAAAAACTTTACAAAGCTTTACAAACGCTGTATTATTTAATTATGCTTCCACAAGAATACAGATTGAAAAAAAGAAGTGCATTTAATGCAACATACAAGACCGGTAAATCCTTCCATATAAATGGGATTACAATGTTTTGCGGAAGAACGAAGAATAATGATTTTCCAACCAAAATAGGATTTGTAGTCAGCAAAAAAATTCACAAAAGAGCTGTTCGTAGAAACAGAATAAAACGTTTAATGCGAGAAAGTTATAGGCTTGCTATTAAACAAAGAGAACTTTCTAACAAATACATGTCTGTTATTTTTGTAGCATCCACAAAACTTCTGGACAAAGATTTTAACTATGTTAATTCTGCAATAAATAAATTGGCTGATAAACTACTATGATAGATGGAATTATAACACCTGCTCTTCGGGACATTGATTATCTTGCACCTTGTGCTCCATATCCTGCAACGCCTGCCGGCATAACAGTTCACGAAAAATCTATTTACAGATATTCCATTCCAACAGATGAGCAACCTGTATTAACCATCGACAGATATATACCTGACCATAACGGAAATTTTATTAAACCCGGGCATTATGAATTGGCATTATCTGGCGACAGAGAATTCTTATATCTAATTGAATCAAAAGATTTGATAGCTGTAATACCCGTTTTCAAACTTGCTGAGAACAAAAAAGAACTTAAGCGTTACTACGAAAAAAGTAAAAAACTTGATAAAGAAGAACGTGCTATTGTAAAAAAGAAACAACGAGAAGAAAAATTCAAAAAAATTATAGATGCAAAATATGCTAAAACTGGAGCAACACCGCCACAAGAATACCAACACATGGATGCGACAATTGAATATATAAAAGATGGCGGATATTATCTCATTATGTACGAAAAGGGATTTTTACGTGCTTGGGGTGCAATTAAAGAATAAAATAAAAGAGGTGGGAACGTTTTTCCCACCCTAAAAATTTATTTTTTATAATTAATGAACTATGATAGATCTTTTAATGGAACAACTTTGCTCGCAACTCCATTAACTTGTCCTGTTCGAGTAACTGTTCCAATACTATTTGCTAGTGGTTCAATAGTTGATGATATAAAGCGACCTGAATCCGCTTCTATACCGACCAGTTTACCATTAATAATCCCCGTTTTTGTCCTATCCATATTCATTGGAAATCCAATCATTTCTGCCAATTTTTCAATAATGCTTTTATGTTCTTTTTCAGATATTCCTCTAATTTCTTTTGAATATGTGCCAGGGTTTATTATGCAAAAGCGACTCATGGTGGCAACGTCACCATTTCTTAATTTTTGACCTTGTGTTGCGATAAACCTTCCTGCATCATCTCCCCCTAATAGACAATCACCCCAAACACCAGTTTTCAATGTATTTGAATTTAGTGGAATATCGATTTGTTTTGAAAGACTTTCTAATAATTTTGGAGCTTTTTCTTTAGGTAAACCTTTCACAACTGTAGATACTGATTGTAATAAAATTTTCATTTTCTTTCTCCTTTCAAGTTGTATGTAATACATATTTTGTGTAATGCCGTTTTCTCCTTTCTCTAATATCCTCGCATTACAATTGATAATCCCGAGTTTTAAATTTTTGAAATCCGAATTCCCTAAAATGTAACTCAATGTGTATTTTGT
>CAZCZF010000077.1:0-8221 GCA_964503025.1 uncultured Vampirovibrio sp.
TAGAAAAAGTTATCAATGACAACATTGAAGCTTCTTACAAAACATTCTCAGGCTAGATAGACAAATAAGCACAGTATTAACTAATCTGTGCTTATTGTATCTATTTCTTTTTCAAGTTTACTTAATTGGTTTTCCGCAGAATCTTTATTCAGCAATACGGCTTGTACAGCTGAATTAACCAATGTATTAATCTCCTTTTGATTTCTGCGTTGTCTTAACTGTGGTGTAATGCTATTTATCTGTTTTGCACTAATTGAACGAGCTTTTGCCTCAAGAGACGATTTATCGTTATAAAAAGAATTGTTCAATGCCTCGTTATTTGTTGCAATAACATTTGTCAATTTTGCAAGTTCCAACTGATTTTGAGCATTAGTCAGATATAAACAGAAATCCAATGCTTCTTTCTTTTGTTTCGCTCTTGTCGGAATTACGAAATTCATTACTGAAAAATCGTTTTGTCCAACCGGCCCCTTTATTTGTTCCATAACATCAGTTTGCTCATAGACTGATGGTGCGTTTTCTTTTATCATGGTCAAGAAATTTGCCCCACCCTGAAAAAACACAATTTTCCCTGTCATATACTGTTCCAAAGCTTCTCTATGGGTAAAAGTAATACTTTCTGGCGGTATTAAATTTTTTTGGTATAGGCTTTTGAACATTTCAAACACTTTTTCAGCTTTTGGATAATCTTCTGCTTCGGAAATTCCGTATTTATTCAAAATCTTTACCATTGTGTCATTTTCCGTAATTGTTGGCAAAAAAGCGTACGTTCCGGTATTGTTTTTCACTTTTTCTGAAATAGATGCGAGTTCTCTATATGTTTTTGGCAATCTTAGTATACCTGATTTCTGAAATACATCTTTATTATAAATGGTTATCGCACTGGTTGCATACCAAGGTATTGAATAGAGTTTGTCATTATACTTAAGCGCATCTATAATCTCGGAATTAAACTCTCCAACTGTCTCTAACGGGATTTCTTCTAATGTACCTTTTTGTGCTAATATCGCAGAAAAATCCGGATTAAGATTAATTAAATCTGGAGGACAATCAGTCATAACTGCGGCAAGAGTTCTTTTTTCACCCTCCGAAAACGGAACATCTACCCATTTTATTTGAACATTCGGATGTTCTTTTTCGTATGCACGGATTACTTTGTACATGTAGTCGGAAAAATCGCCCATCTGTAAAGTCCACAATGTCACGATTTTTTCTTCGTGATCTTTTCTGATGGAACACGCTGTCAAACCGAGAGTTATAATTGTTATCAACAATAATGCAAGAAATTTTTTCACTTGTGTTTTCACCTCACCCTAACCCTCTCCTGTTAGGAGAGGGAATATGTATCATTTAATTTCCATATTCAAGTTCAAATCAATGTACTTAAATGTATTAGTAACAATTCCGAGAGGAAAATTATATATATTACTACAAGGCGTGATTTTCAAAATGGCATTTGCATTATCCACGTTTGCAATAGTCGCGAGATATTTATTTTTGTTTGCCGTGAAAATAATATATCCGTTTGAAGTTTGAATTTCGTCTACAGAAAATCTGTTTGCAGAAATTGAAGCCAACGTTAAATAGAAAAGTTTTTCCTTGTTTACTGCAAAAATTTTTGTACAGTTTTCAAATGCGATATTTTGCGGAGTCGTAATCGGAGCTGACTCTTCAGCAAAAACAAACGGCAAAAATAACAAACTTATTATAAGTAAAATTTTTCTCATAATCTTCTCCCACATTCGACATAATATCACACCTTTACTCGTTTTAACTCATATATAAACAGTATTAATTTCTATAAATATGTGGTATAATCTTTTCGAGGGGAATTTTATGAGCAATTTACAAGAGCAGGAAAAACTAAATTCTATCAGAAACGAAATGACACACCTCTGGGGAACTACTTGTGCAACGTTTGGCGGTTCAATCATTCTGCTCTTGACATCGCAGGCTAACATGCTTTGTTATATGACTGCAATTACAGGATTGCTAATCTCTATTATAATGGGAAATGCATATTTTGTAAGAAGAAACGAAACTATTAAAATTTTAAAAAATTTGGAGGATAGATAATGGATTTACAATTCATTTCACAATTAACTGTATTAATCGAAATTTTATTCTTTTTCGGATTTTGTATATATAAATATACGAAACAAAATCACGATTATAAATTATAATACCTCAGGGAGAAGTACATGTTACAAGAAGCAACACGAGCAATTAATTCAGCATTCAACAACAGTTTTATAAAAAAATTAAGCCAATATCTGCACGATTGTGTCAGAGAAGAGGTAAAAAGCTCTACTTTTAGGAATTTAAAAGCAGATAAAGACAACAAGTGGATTTTCTTGGACGAAGAAGATACATTATTTACGCAAGGCTTGGAGTATTTAAGATTAGAGGGCTCTGATTCAAAACTTACCGAACTTATGATTCAGTCTGAAACTAGTCAAAAAGACAAATATCTAATTTATGGTTATATGTTTTTGACGGGTAAATCTAAAAGCGGTAAAAAGAATGAATTTTTAACACCGCTTCTTTATGCTCCTTGCCGGTTAGAAAGAAACGGCGTTAACATTAATTGTATGCTGACGGATGAATTTCTTTCTCTTAATACAGGTGCATTAACTGCATTAATGAAAAAATCCGATGATGAAGACGAAACAGAACAGCTTTTAGAAGGTTTGTTGGATGTCGTTCCTTCTGTTCCAGTAACAAAAGAAAAAATGGACATCTTTTTAACAACTTTAAAATCAATTGTTCCAGATATAGACGTATCTTTAAATCCGGAAAATATTATTAAGGAAGATAATGTAACAAAAGATTTTTACAATACGCAAATAAATGCAGAGAACATAGACGAAGTTATTGAGGATGAAAACGAAAACAAAAAATCAGCAATAAAACTTGACAAAATTTGCTTGACGAGTCAATGTGCAATCATTTTGACAAAGCGTCCATCTGTAACGGCAGGTGTATTGCACGAACTTACACAAATAGCGGAAAAACCGAGCGGAATATATAGAGAAACCGTTTTAAATCTCATAAATGAGGAATATACTCAATCAAAACCGACAGATACGCAACAAAAAACTCTTGCGGATTTCTTTCCGGTAACTCCGCTATCGCTTTCAGATGCGCAACTGAATGTCGTAAAAAATGTGGAAAATGCAAAGCTTGTTTCAGTTTTTGGACCTCCTGGGACGGGTAAATCTCAGACCATCGTTAACCTTGCTGCTCACTTGATTGCAAACGGGAAAACCGTTCTTGTTGCATCACGTATGGATAAAGCGGTTGACGTTGTTGCAGAAAGACTTAACGAGCTCGGCGCGCCGTTTTTAGCACTAAGAGCAGGACGATTAAATTACCAGAGAGAATTGTCAATGCAGCTTCAGGACTTGCTTGCCAATAAAGTCGACCTTGATGACGGAGCAGAAAACTCAATTTTATGTGATGTATCAGATATGGAAGAGTTGTTGAAGGCGATTTCTGATTTGGAAAAGAAATCTGAAAAAATAATTAAACTGGAAGAAGAATGGACTGAACTAAATGGACAAATTAAGTTGGAAGAGCCGACACATGCAAATCCGCAGTTTATCAAACACGCATTAAAAGAAGATGAAATAAAGACTGTAGAAAATTCAATTCAAGCTTTGAGTGAAAACCTTGAAAAATCAGGATTTTTTAGCGGTCTAAAAAACATGTCAGCAATCGGGAATTTAAAAAAATGCTTGAGAATTAACGGTTTTGATGTAAACAACGAAAATATTGCGATATTAAAGAATGAATTAGAATTTGCAAAATTAATATGTAAAGCAAGAAAAATTGAAACTGAAATTCAAACAATCGGAAATATTCATGTTTTTGCTGAACAGATAAGAAATTTGAAAAGAAAACAAAAGCGTTTGGCAATAGATATCTTAAAATGCAAACGTAGACAAGCTTTGAAAGGCTTAATGCAAGACCCTGTAAAAAGACAACGCTTGTTTGTTCACTCAAAATCACTTGTAGAACGCAAAAAGAACCTTCAAAACAGGCTTCTTGAAACAGAAGATTTCAGACCGCTACTGGAAGCATTCCCTTGTTGGTGTGTAACGACATACGCTGTATCGGGCTCGCTTCCTATGAAGCCGGGACTTTTTGATGTTGTGATTATTGATGAAGCTTCTCAATGTGATATTGCAAGTTGTTTCCCGATCTTATACAGAGCGAAAAAAGCGGTTGTTGTCGGTGATGATAAACAACTTCCTCACCTATCTTTCTTAGAAAAAGCAAAAGAACAATCGTTCTTGTCTCAGTATGGAATTAATGACAGATACCAATTAATGTGGCGTTTCAGAACAAACTCTATGTTTGATTTGGCTAACTACTATTCAATGCACCCTGTCCTTCTTGATGAACATTTCAGAAGTTTGCCTCCGATTATAAATTATTCAAACAAAGAGTTTTATGGTGGCAGAATAAAGGTTATGAGAAGAAATGACAACTCAAAGAAGGTACTTGAAACTGTTGTTGTGCCGGATGGAAAAGTTGATTTTGATGCAACAAGAAATCTTCCGGAAATTGAAGCTCTGGTTAAGCGTTTACACGAAATTGTCATCGAAAATGAAAGAAGCAATCCGGATAACCCTGTTTCTATTGGGATAATATCTCCATTCCGTGCGCAAGTTGAGCAATTGAAAGTTTCTGTAGCAAAGGTACTTTCAGAACATATGATTGAAAAGCACCAAATTGAAATCGGTACTGCACACACATTCCAAGGCGATGAAAGAGATATAATCTTGATTTCTTGGGCTTATGCTAACAACAGCTTTCCGCAGAGTTTGATTTTCTTACAAAAACCAAACTTATTCAATGTTGCAATCACTCGTGCTCGTTATCAAATGATTAACTTTATTTCAAAAGATCCGAGAGAATTACCGGAAGGGATTTTGAGGAGTTATTTAGGCTTTGTACAAGAATACGAAGATAGATATGCATTAAGTAAATCAGATGATTTTGATGAAAATATTTATAAAAATGCTTTTGAAAAAGAAGTTGCGGATGCGTTCAGAGAGTTAGGACATGAAGTGACTTGCGGAACTGATATTGCAGGTTTGAGTGTTGATTTGCTTGTCGATAATAAGTTTGTAGTAGAATGCGATGGGGTGGAAGATAAAACACCTTGCAAAGTTTCTAATATGAAAAAGCAAGCTATTGTAGAACGTTCAGGATTGAAAGTTTCAAGAATTTCTAAACGAGAATGGAACTATTCTCCAAAAGCCTGTATTGATAGGATAATTAACAGTAATATTTAATACTAAAAAGGTTGGAACTCAAAATTCCAACCTTTTTTATATTATATTAATAAGTCTAAATATTTAACTTGTAGCCGCCACCATAAATTGTTTCAATATATTTTTTACCATCGGATATCTTATCTATCTTACTTCTCAAATGTCTTATGTGAACCCTTATCGTTTCCACGTTATCATCCGGTTCATACCCCCAAATTTCTTTTAATAAACGGGATGAAGAAATCATGTTGCCGTGATTTTGGAAAAGTAAATTGAAAATATCAAATTCAATTGGAGTGAGCTTTTGAATTTTATCATTGATTTGCACACTGTACACTTCCGGCATTAGCGTAATTTCTTTGTATGTCAACAAATCACGAATAGCTGAAGATTTAGGAATTTGATTGGTTCTTTTCAAAAGTGCGCGTACTCTGACAATCAACTCCTCAATCTCAAATGGTTTCGTTAAATAATCATCAACACCAATATCGAATCCTTCTACTTTATTGTTTAATTCAGAAAGAGCCGTAAGCATAAGAATTGGTGTCTCAGAAATTTCAACTGTTTGTCGGATTCTTCTTGCAACAGTATAACCGTCCACCTCCGGCATCATTACATCAAGTACAATGAGCGCAGGTTCTTCTTGTTTTGCTTTTGCAAATCCTTCTACACCGTTAAAGGCTTGTACCACTTCGTATCCTTGTAATTCCAAGTTGATTTTTACTAATTCATTGATTGCAATATCATCATCAACAACAAGAATTTTAGTCATTTGCAAAAACCCCTTCCAACTCATCATCAAGTTCTGTTGTTATTAATAACTTTTCAGGGATTTCTTTGTTCGTACTGATTCCGAAATCTCGCAAAGCTTCAACCTGAGAAAATAGACTTGGCTTATTCTTATTGCCACGTCTAAAACGATTTATTGTTGTATTTAATTTCTTATTCACATCTTCAAAGCGTTTTTGTACGTCAATCAAGTCATCACAGAACTGCACAAATGTTTCATACAAATTTGTACCCGCACTTACAATTTGATTAATACTCTCTTTTTGCTTTTGTTGAGCCATAAGCTGATTTACAAGACGAATTGTAGCAAGCAATGAAGAAGTACCAACTATTATAATATTAGACTTGTATGCAGCATTTATCAAATCAAAATCTTCATAGAGCAAGTTTACAGATGTTTCAACCGGCACGTACATTAATACAAAGTCAGGTTGAGATAAATCTCCTGCATTTTGATAATTTTTATTTGCCAAATCTGTAATTCGTTTTTTTACTTCGCTTTTGAAATCTTTAAGCTTAGAATTGTCTTTTACGTATTCCAAGTAACTCGTTAAAGTAACCTTTGAATCAATAATCAAATGGTGGTCATTCGGAAGATTAATGACAACATCCGGTCTTACCGTATGAGCTTCATTATCCTTTAAGCTTTCTGCAGTTGTAATCAATTGTTTTGCGTAATGTATTCCCTCAACCATTCCGCAAGATTGCAAAATTGTATCAAGCAAATCTTCACCATAAGAACCTTTTACGTTCTGATTTTTTGTAAGCGCTTCTACGAGATTTTTTGCTTCTTGCTCAATAATCTTGTTATTCTTTTCCAAATTCCCGATTTGTTCAACGATTTTGGTAGTATTCTCTACTCCGGAAAGATTGAATTTCTCAACTTTTGCTTTAAATTCTCCCAACTCTTTTGTGAGCGGCAAGATTTTTTCTTCAAGCGTTTCTCTGTTTTGTTTTCTTAAATCTTCCTGCTCATTTTTTATCGTTTCATTAGCAAGTTGCACAAAATCGCGTTTAATAATTTCTTGCAATTCTTCGGTAGACTTAGATTTTGCGTTAAGAGTTATAACTTCCTCTTTTAGGGAAAGAATTTTCTTTGAATAAAATACACAAGTTACACCCGAAGCAACGATTGCTCCCAATAGAAATGCCAAGCAAAAGTTCATACTACCTCCATAAACTATCTTCTGTCATTAAGTTTTGCAAGTAATCTTAAGATTTCTAAATACAACCAAACTAGTGTTATCATTAGACCAAATGCGCCATACCATTCGTATTCTTTTGGAAGCATTGATTGAGCACCACGTTCAATAAAATCGAAATCAATAATTAAATTTAGTGCTGCAATTACAACTACAATAGCCGTAACAGCAATACCCATTGCAGAAGAGGAATTAATTAGCGGTACATGATAACCGAAAAATCCACCGATTAAATCAATTAAATATACAACAGCGATAGATGCAGTTGCAATAATAATAACACTTCTAAACTTTTCAGTGCATCTTATAACATTAGCTTTATAGAGAATCAACATTGCAAACAGCGCAGCAAAAGTTCCTGCAACGGCTTGAGCTACAATTCCCGGTATTGAAGCTTCAAAAACTGCTGAAATCCCACCTAATACAAGTCCTTCGCAAGCTGCGTAAGCTGATATTAAATATTTGTTTGTGCGAGCAGCAAAAACGATAATCATGGCTAATACAAAACCGGCAATAGCACCGCCTTTTGTTAACATCATTGCCATATCAGTATATCCAGCTGTAAATCGAGTCCAAGAGAATACTGCAGATAAGAGCAATACTACTCCCAAAAATCCGGTTGCGTTAATTGCACCGTTTATACTCATTGGTTCGCCTTGTAAAACTCTTTCCTGTTCAGTAAAATTGTTATTCAAAATTGGATTTGCCATATAAATTCCCCCCTTCAAACATCATTATAGCACAAATTTTCATGTAATAAAGACGGAGTTCTAGTTAAATACATATAGAACTAAGCAACCTTTTCTTTGAGTGTATAGATTGAAGTGGGTGAAAGGGGTAAATGGGGAGGGTAAATAAGGGAGAAATGGATGGGCTTGGCATGAGACTACTGAAAAAAAGGAATAAGTTAATAGGTGAATAAGTAAATTAGTAAATAAGTTGTTATAA
>CAZCZF010000078.1:0-8096 GCA_964503025.1 uncultured Vampirovibrio sp.
TTATAGAAGAATAAAGTATTTGTATACCTATTATTATATAAAATTTTAAAATTATACTGTGTAATTTGCGTTAAAATCGTTTGATACATTTTATTCACCAATTTATTTATTAACTCATTAACTTTATCCTCCATTCTGTTTAACTTATTAGAATAAGTATTTAATAAATCTGTTAAATATACCTTCGTTTTGGTTTCTGGAAATATTACCTCTGCCGGAAAGTGCAAATTGCAGATTTGAAACATTGTATGAATATATCTCACCATCTACATTTAACCATCTTGGATCAACGACGCCGGTTACTATAAAATCCATTCTCTCATTGCCGTTTACAAGAGTTTTCTTACCTTGTACCGAAAGATTACCGTTAGGAAGTTGTTGTACAACCTGAACAGCTATTCTATCGCCAAACGCCATTTGTCTTGCACCGTTAGCAGAGTTAGAAACTTCGTTTGTTCCGCCGTATCCGTCAGAGCCTTTTAAAGATGAAAGGTGGAACCAATCTTTTAAGAATGACGTAAACGAATCTGTCGTATTAGAAGATTTTGTTGATGCGTACGACAAATTATCACTGACGGTAATGTTTTCAGACATAATGATAGATAATAAATCCCCTATTTGATGAGCTTGAACTCCTCCAAATAAAGAACGCGGAACACCTGCGTAGTTCTGTGATGCGCCAAGAGTAAACAAAGATTCTGCTTGAACTGTAGGCACAAGCAATGCTGTCATTAAAAATATTATTGTTAGTATTTTTTTCATATCCTTTTCCTTATCTGGTAATCCAGTGATTAATTTTATTTTCTCATCCCCAAATTAAACCCTCACCCTAGCCCTCTCCCTTGGAGAGGGAACAGAAGCTAGCAAAGATACTCCGCTATAACACTTCTACCATACAGTAGACCGTATTTGATGTCATCATCCGAAATATTGAATTCTCCTACAGCTTTAGCGCATTCTCTTACGTCGTTTACATCAATTCTGTCAAGTAAAGATGCGGCAGAAGAAGTTTTTGTTCCTTTTGAAACCTCTATCTGCTCCTGTTCTTCAGGCTTTGTGATATTTTTATTTGAACGAAATGCACTTAATGCACTGAATTGTTGTACTGAATTATTTTGTTCTATTGATGATATCATTTGTATTCCTTCTATTTTGTTGTAACTTAAACTGTATTGTTACTTGCTTATTTACCATTAACTTCCAAGGTATTTTTCCATTTGCTTGTAGATATTTTGTGCAAATCCTAAACTTGTTCTCGGATTGCTTGCAATATCGTGTCCCATTTGTTGATATACAATGGATTTGAATGTGTCTGTGTATTGGCTTTCTTTGCCGAATATGCCGCCTTCTCTGTCAACTGTTTTATCCATTTCAGAAAGCATTTTTGTTATAAAAATTGATTCAAATTCTTCTGCAGCTTTTTGTAATTGCTCTTTTGAATCTCCCGCTTCCTTAATTCTGTTATAAAGAACTTGGTCAGAGTTTACGGTCTGTGCGTTTTTGAGTCCGCTTTTTATTAAATCTATCGTAGGTGTTGAAAAATCCATGTGTGTCCTTTCTTTTGAAAGAAATAGAAAAATATTGTTTTCTTTATTTAATGCTCTCTATTTTTTTTCTATGAGCAAAAGCGAATAATACTTCTTATTGCCTTATTACCTTCTATATTATTACCAAATCTGCTTGCAAACTTCCTGATTTTTTAAGTGCTTGTAGTATAGAGATTAAATCGACCGGTGCTACGCCAATTGAGTTCAAAGCTCGTACCAAATCATTCAAATTGCTGTTAGCAGGCATTGTAACCAAACTTCCCGGAGCTTTTGCGATTTCTATATCAGAGTTTTCAAATCCAACTGTTGCTCCGTTAGAGAAACCGTTTGGTTGTGAAACTTCTGTTGTAGAAGAAACTGTAACCGTAATGTTTCCGTGTGCAACTGCTGCAGGTAGTAATTTTACGTCTGCGCCGATTACAACAGTTCCGGTTCTTTCGTTAACGACTACTTTTGCTCTGTCTAATGTCGGTGAAACTTCTAAGTTTTCGAGTATTGAAAGAAATGTAACTCTGTCATTTACAAATCTTGCAGGAATTTCCACTCTAACGGAACTGCCGTCAATTGCTTGGGCAGGAGCAACTTGAGAAACTGTTTTTGCGATTCTTGAAACAAGCGTGTAATCAGAACGGTCGATAGAAAGTGTAATTGAATTTTCGTCACCGATTTCTGTGTAAATATCACGCTCAATTATTGCTCCCCCAGGGATTCTGCCGGTTGTTGTAATAGCAGTTCTTGCAGATGATGCGCCTGCAATTTTATTAATGCCGCCAACTGATAAAGGACCTTGTGCAACTGCAACCGCTTCGCCGTTTGGAGCTTTTAGAATAGTTTGAACCAAAACGCCGCCTTCTAAGCTTTTACAGTCTGCCATTGCTGAAACGGTTACGTCTATTTTGTCACCGTTTTTGGAGAATGGAGGAACTGTTGCTGTTACAATAACTGCAGCTGAAGCACCTTTTTGAATGTAGTTCTCTTGCTCGATTACTGTTCCTAAGTTTCTTAAAAGCATTTTGTTTGTAATTTGTGTAGAACGAGAGTTGTCACCTGTCCCCGGTAAACCAACAACAATACCGTATCCGACAAGTTGGTTTTCTCTCACGCCTTTAATGTGAGTCAAATCCATAATTCTCACTTTGGATTCAATCGCATTTGCAGGCATAATTCCTACCATCAATAACATTAATAATATTGCTAAAACTTTTTTCATATACTTACCTTTTATTTTTGTTGGCTTAGTAAAGCCGACCTACTTGCTTCTTTGTTATCCCCTCACCCTACCCTCTCCTCAAGGAGAGGAAAAGTAAATCAAATATTTACTAAAACCTTGTTTTCCCCGATAACCTTTCCGTTATAAACTTTTTTATAATTTTTGTTTTCTACGTTTATGTAATCACCAGTCATTCCGTCAGCCATTGCAGTTCCATCTATTGTAATCATAACGGAGCCGTTTGATACAAAAAATATTCTGACATCTCCGTTTCTTGCAACGTCAGGGCGCATCTTTACGAATCTTTTGTCGATAACTTCGCCCTTCTGAAAAGCTTTTTTCGTTGTGATATCTTTTTCAAGCATTTTTTCAGGAAGAACATAGTTCATTTTCATAGAAACATCAACTTTTTTAAGTTCTGTACATTCTTTTGTTAATGCTTGTTCTCTGTTGATAAAATCACTTGCTACGAGAACTTTACGATAAACAATTGTTTGAACCGGTAAGCTGAGGGTTTTTACGAATGCGTTATTAACATAAACGTCGATTCTTTTGATGTCGCGAGGAACAATTTTATCAGCACCTTGCGTAATTTTGTAAGAAACTTTGCCGTCCGGTAGTTGTAATTGAGCAAACTGAGTTGCAGAAACTTTAACCTCAACATCACCGTCTGTCATTTTTTTGTAATTTGTTTCCAGAAGGTTTGCAACAGAACTTTTAACTTCTGCGGAAGTAAGTGTTTGCGCGTTAACTGTAGGCATAAAAATAACCGCAGTAAATAAGTAAATAAGTAAATAAGCAAATAAGTTCGTATTATTGCTTTTAATACGAAAAACGCGTTTAATGTTCATGATATTTGTAAATAACTTATTCACTTATTCACCTATTAACTTATTAACTTTACCTACGACATATTATTAGTTATCTGCAAGATACTGCTTGAAGAATTAATTAATTTTGAATTAGATTCAAAAGCTCTTTCTGCTTTGATAAGTCCTACAAGTTCATCAACAATTTGAACGTTAGAACCTTCCAACATGCATTGTTGAATCAATCCCAAACCGTTTTGTCCTGGAGTATCTTGAACAGGGTTTCCGGAAGCTTGTGTTTCTTTGTACAAGTTGTGTCCGATTGATAAAAGACCTGATGGGTTTTGGAATTTAACCAACTGTAAAGAACCAACGGTTGATTGTTGAGTTTGTCCCGGTAGTGTTACTGAAATGTTACCGTCTTGTGTAATGGTAATTTCTGTAGCGTCACGCGGAATTGATACAGAAGGTTGGATTAAAAGTCCGTCATTTGTACAAAGTTGTCCGAGAGAATCGACTTGCAAACAACCATCACGAGTGTAAGCAAGAGAACCATCCTCTTTCATAACTTGCAAGAAGCCTTCGCCTTCGATTTCAATATCAAGCTGTCTGCCTGTTGAAATCGCAACACCTTGAGTAAATACTCTTGTGGTTGCTGCTGTTTTTACACCAAGTCCGATTTCAATACCAACAGGCTGGTATGTGCCTTGATTCATTAATGCCCCCGGAGTTCTTACTGCTTGTGAAAGCAAATCTTGAAATTCAATTCTAGATTTTTTGAAACCTGTTGTATTAACGTTTGCCACGTTGTTTGCAATAACATCAAGATAGTTTTGTTGTGCTATCATACCTGTTGCTGCTGTTGTTAGTGCTCTTAGCATTTTATCCTCTCCATTATTGTTCCTTCTCTTTGTGAAGAAGGTTTTGTTGAGTGGTCAAGACGACCCTCATTTATTATTGTCTGATTCTGCCTACTGAAACCGCAGTTGAAAGCATATCACTGTTTGTGCTTACCAATTTAGCAAGGCTTTCATAGTTTCTGGTAGTGTTTATAGTATTAATCATTTCTTTGATTACGTTAGAGTTAGAAAGTTCTAACATACCTTGTTGTACGGAAAATTTTTCTGAACGAAGTTCCGGATTGTTTATGATATCGCGTGGAACAAATCTAGCGTCGCCGATTTCAAATAGGTCGTCTTTATCGGAAAAATCGCAAATTGCAATTGTTTGCATAGGAAGCTTTTGGTTGTACGAGTTCATTTCAATATTACCGCTTTCTCCGATAACGATTTCCATTTTGTCTCTGATTAATTCGGGATCAAAATCTTCCGGAATCATTCTTATGCGTCTGTTGTTAACGTCTAAAACGTATTCGCCTTGTTTGGTTACAAGGTAATCATCGCTGTCTACGACAAAAGAACCGTTCCTTGTGTAAGAAACTTGTCCGTCTGAGTTCATTATTTTGAAGAAGCCATCGCCTTCAATTGCAACATCATAAGGATTGCCTGTTTTGTTGAGTGCGCCTTGAGAAAAATCGTGAGTGTACTGCATACTTGCGCTTCCCACGCTTAATGAACCAAGGTAGGAATTTTCATCAGTGTTTCTAATGATAGAACCCTGTTGAGAATAAACTGCTGATTGCATTACATCTTTGAATCTCAATGAGCCTTTTTTGTAGCCTACAGTGTTAACATTTGCAAGGTTGTTTGCGATGTTGTCATTCATATCCATAAGAGCAAGCATTCCGTTTGCAGCTGATTCAAAACTTCTTACAATCATTGCTTAGCTCCTTTCATACGTTCATAACTTCCCAAAACGTTCTTTACGTAATTTTGAGTTTCCATGTACGGAGGAATTCCACCGTATTTTTTTACGGCATTTGGTCCTGCATTGTATGCAGCAAGTGCAAGTGATTTGTTGTTATCAAATCTATCCATTAAGCCTTTTAAATACTTTGTTCCGCCCATAATATTTTGTTCAGCATCATAAGCATTAGTGACGCCAAGTCCTTGAGCGGTTGAAGGCATTAACTGCATTAATCCCATTGCTCCGCAGTGAGAAGTTGCGTCTGGATTAAATCCTGATTCTTGATTGATAACTGCTTTTACAAAGTCTGAATCTAAGCCGTTTTTGTCTGCATATTTTTCAATCAAATTGTTAATTTCTGTACGAGAAGCTTTGGTAGGGTTCGTATGGTTTTCTATAGAAGAATCAAGGATTTTTTGAAAATCCTCATCAGGTTTTACGCCATAAGACATTAGTGATTGAAATTGATTTTCAATCGAATTTATGCGTTGCAAAGTTATGTCTAACCCTGTAAGATTCATCTTAACCTACCCGAGGTTTAGATGTTCTAAAGTTCAGAGGATTAGCTTTTTTGATTCAGCGCGCCCCTATACCTCTATACTTCTATACCTCTATTATCTCTCTTTCGGTTGGAGGTGCAATGCCCCCTTCCCCATAGTCTACACTAACAGTGTATTACATGAGGTATGTGTTAACATCAATCCAAGGATTAAAATTTGAAAAGCTATATAGACCACTTGGTCTATACGAGGGTTAATGTATTGTTTTTTGAAAAATATTCATTTCTTAATTCATTGATTCGATTGGTTGCAAAAATTGCATCTTCCGAAAATTGTTTTAATTCTAAAAATTTCTTGTAATATCTTATTGCGTCTTTGTATTTGCCCAACTTGTCAAAACTCATTGCTATGCCAAGGTGAGCTTTGTAATAATCTGGATTTCTTTTAATAATTTGGAAGAATGTTTTAGATGCTTCCATAAAATTTCCCATCCCCATAAGCATTGCGGCTTTGTTGTAATATGCTTTTAGATACTCAGGGTTTGTTTCAATGAGTTTATTATAAATCATTAATGATAAATCTGCTTCATCGACGAGCTCGTGCGCAATTGCCAGTTGAATTTGTGCTTCTAAATTCTCACGATTTATTAAAATCGCTTTAATTAGATATTCTATTGCACTTGCCGGCTCGCCATCCATAAGATGACAAACTCCAAGTTCAAAGAAGTATTCGTCTTTGCTGTCATCAACTTTTACAAGTTTAAGAAGTGTTGAGATTGCTTTTTTGTATTCTTTTAGGTATTTGTAAGACATTGCCAAGCCGAAATAAGCTTTGGTTTCTTGTCTATCCATAAGAATTGCTTGCAAATATGCCTGTACGGATTCTTTGTACATTTTTGAGAATCTGAGTGCATCTGCTTTTACACAAAGCCCGTAAGCGCGTGAACGAACAGGCGCTGTAACTGTTTCTGTTACTTTTGCCAAATTGTCTTTGCTGTTACTTATGTTTGCATCAATTCGCACTTTTACTCTCTCCCAATCGTATAATACACAATTGGGTAAGATATGGTAACGACCAAAGGGTTGAAAAAAATATTAATCTAAGGATTGATTTTTAATTATTATTGACGTAGTTGCTTCAATAATAAAAAGAACAACAACGCAAATAAGTATGGCTAATTAAGAATAACGTTTTTTGTATTTTATAGTAATACCGCATATTTTTATAATTCGATATAAACCATTCCGCTCTTTTGAGTATAAAAAATCAAGGATAGAAGCTTTAAATTTTTTACAAAGATAGTAAAAATGTTTTTGTGGTGGAATATGAAAAATATATTTACTTAATGCTTGTTGATTTAAAAGAATATATTTAGGCAAAGTGTTGTCAAGTGCTTGTGGGCAAAATTTAAAATTTTTTCTGCCCAAAATGTCTTTCCCTGCATTAATTTGCTTTCTAATATGTGTTAAATTTAAAACTTTATCATTATTGTATTCCTGATGAGAATAAGCTTTTATTTTATTAATGATTGCTTCTTCGCCGCCCATAAAAGAAAAATGCCAACCGCCGGATTTTATTATTTCACAATTTTCAGCCAATCGAATTTCATTTGGTGTGTAGTGTGAGGTTGAATTATAGGAAAGTATCCTTTTGTGCATATAAAATTCCAAGCAGTTCTCAGGCTTTCTAAAAAAGTCTGAAAAGTGTAGAATCTTGGACGCATACCATTTGGTGTGCAATTGCATGTTGTTTATGTAGTAATAATAATTGTTTTGCTGAATGGACATAATTCCTGATTTGTATTCTTTTACAACTTTTTCAGAAATTATTTCATCAACATCTGTTACAATTATAACATCGTCGTTCTGGCAATTGTTCTGTTTTAAAACTTCAAAAATATAATTTCTTTGATAATCTTCATTTAACCAAGGCGAATCGAACTTCGGAAAATCTTTTATTGCATAATAGAGAATTTTATCTGCATATTTTGCGAATCTTTCTTTGTCAAAACACAAATCTTTTTTCTTTCCTGCAAAAGTTATTGGTGCTTCTACTATTACAAATTTATCTACATAATCTTTTTCTATATTAATTTTTAACTCTAAAACGTCATTTTCGTTAAAAAAAGTAAAACAATCATAAATCATATAATTACACTCCTGTTTGATACATAACATTTTGTATATTTTGTTATGTATGAAGCATGCGCAAACTATCGTAAACA
>CAZCZF010000079.1:0-8045 GCA_964503025.1 uncultured Vampirovibrio sp.
CTGTTATATTTTTTATTATTTTTGACATGTTTTTTTCAAATTTAATGTTGCAAAATTTAGAAGAAATGCCGGAAAACCCGCTTTTGGATTTAATCTATGTTCAAAATTCGGGCGCAGCTTTCAGCATATTGCAAAACTCGAAAGTCTTTTTGATATGTTTTGCTATTCTTGCTATAGCTTGGATACTGTATTACACTTACCGCCACATAAATAAGGTATCTGCATTTTCCGTCTTTTGGATTGCGCTTTTAACCTCAGGGATTTTTTGCAATATGTATGAAAGAATTTCACTGGGATATGTCAGAGACTTTTTCAAACTGAATTTTGTAGACTTTCCGGTATTCAACATCTCTGATATATTTATAAATGTCAGCGTTTTTGCAATCGTAGTAACAATTATTAAACACAACTTCAAGAAAAATAATGAAACTGGTAATTGATGAATTAATAAACGACACAAGAATAGACTGCTATCTTGCGGATTATATGCAAGATTATTCACGCTCAAAAATTCAATCAGAAATAAAATCCGGCATGGTTCTTGTAAATTCAAAAACCATAAAACCTTCTTATATTCTAAAGGAAGGTGACATTGTAGAATTTACTCCGTCAGAACCGCTTAAAATACAGCCGGAGCAAATACCTTTAAACATTGTTTGGGAAGATGAAAACATGGCTGTTGTTAACAAACCGTCCGGCATGCTTACTCATCCGACAACAATTGAAACCTCAGGAACATTAATTAACGCGCTTTTGTACAAATATGGAGAAAATTTATCTGATATTAACGGAGAATTTAGAAGAGGAATTTTGCACAGACTTGATAGAAATACATCAGGACTTTTGATGATTGCAAAAAACAACAAAGCGCACAAATATCTTGTAAATGCAATGAAAAACGGAGAAATGACAAAAAAATACATTGCAATTGTAAAAGGTGTTATTCAGGAAGATGAACTTACAATAAATAAACCAATAGGGAGAAATCCAAACCAACCTCAAAAAATGGGAATTTTTGAAGATGGCAAACCAAGTTGTTCAATTGTAAAAGTATTAGAACGACTTGAAGATGCGACTTTGGTGGAAGTTCAGCTAATAACAGGCAGGACACATCAAATACGTGTTCACATGTCAAGCATTGGGCACCCTGTTTACAACGATACTTTGTATGGTTTTGGAAAAATAAAAATTAAAACGGAAGAACAAGTCCTTGAATCTTACAAATTAACATTCCCTCATCCTTTTGACGGAGAGTTAATGTCATTTGAAATCGCACCGAATGAAAAATTTAACAAAGTGCTCAAAGCGCTTAGAAGTTAATCAATAAAGCAATAAATTTATGTTTATCCTATAATTGTTCTATAGAATAATTATTAGTAGAGGATTGATATGTTAAAAGATTTTTTCTTAAATGAAGTTAAACAAGGTATAAATAAAGCAGTAGCAGCTGGCAAACTCGGGCAAATGGGAAGCGATGCAGAGTTTTCTCTTATGATAGAGAAACCGAAAAATCCGGACTTCGGAGATTTTGCAGTAAATGTATCGTCATTAGCTCGTGTAGCAAAGATTGCCCCCCCTATGATTGCAAATGCTATTGTGGACGAACTTTCAAAGGAAAATTATTCCGTTTCCGTTGTTGGCGGATTTATCAATTTTAAATTAGAAAATTCTCTTTTGGTAAATACCGTTGCCGAAATTCTTGAAAAAGGCGCAAATTACGGAAAGCCTCAAGGTGTTTCTACAGAAAAAATCTTGCTTGAATACGTTTCGGCAAACCCGACAGGACCTTTCCACATTGGACATGGACGTTGGGCTGCTATGGGAAGCGCACTTGCTAATTTGCTTAAATTCTATGGACACGAAGTATTCCAAGAATTTTATATCAATGATGCAGGAAGCCAAATTCAAAAACTTGGCAATTCTTTAAGAATTCGTATCGGTCAGGAATTGGGCGAAAATGTTGATTTCCCGACTGATGAAATTGAAAGAAAGAATTTTTACCCAGGCGATTATTTGATTGCAACAGCAAAGAAATTTTTGGAATCTCACAAGGTAGAAAAATCATCCGATTTGGATACAAAAACACTTTCTGATTTTGCAAAAGCAGATATGGAAGCTTGTCAGAAAGCTTTGTTAGAAGATTTCCGCGTTCATTTTGACAAATTCTATTCAGAACTCGATTTGCATAATTCCGGTAAAGTTGAAGAAAGCTATAAAGAACTTATGGCAAAAGGTATGCTATACGAAAAAGAAGGTGCAATGTGGTTTAAATCTTCTGAATTTGGAGATGATCAAGACAGAGTCATAAAAAAAGCAGACGGTTCAAACACATACCTAACAGCAGATATCGCATATCATATCGACAAACTAAGACGCGGATACGACAGATTAATCAATATTTGGGGTGCAGATCACCACGGTTATGTAGCGCGTGTTAAAGCTTCAATTGAAGCTCTTGGCTATGACCCTAACAAATTAGAGGTTCTTCTCGGACAACTTGTTAATCTTGTTATTAATGGCGAAGAAGTACGTATGGGTAAACGTAAAAACATGGTTACTCTTGATGATTTGATTGAAGAAGTCGGTATTGATGCAACACGCTACTGGATGGCAATGCGTAACATTGATATGACATTGGATTTTGATATAGAACTTGCAAAACGTTCTACCGACGAAAATCCTGTATTCTATGTTCAATACGCTTACGCAAGGGTTTGCTCAATTTTAAGAAATGCTATTTCCGAAAAACTTAATCCTGAAACAGGTGAAAAAACTCCTGCTCCGTTAACCGAAGCTGAGTTGGAAGATTTAATTAAGAATTTTGATAAAAATGCGTTCTTAAAAACAGCCGATAGTGCAAAATCACTTGTATTGAAGCTTGAAGAATTTAAGTCCGTGATTGTATTATCGGCACAGAACAGAACTGTTTATACAATTTGCAGATACGTTCAAGAGCTTGCGCAAGAATTTCACTCATTCTACAATGCAAATCGTGTAATCGGTGAAGATGTTGAATTAATGAAATCAAGATTAGCGTTAATGGTTGCAATCAAGACTACGTTGAAAAATGCTCTTGATATTCTTGGTGTATCCGCACCTGAAAGAATGTAGAAAAAGAAAATCTTTAATCTTGCAATTATTTTAAAATAAGCACCGCACACAAAACGCAGGTATTGCTAATGAAAATAAAACAGAATAAAACAAAAGATATCGCTCTTTTTACAAATGAAAAAAATGTAATTGAAGACGACACCAAGTTTTCATTAAGAACAAAGGTAATTTTTGTTTTTATTCTTGTTCTGATTTTTATTAATCATATTCGTTTTGATAACACTGTTTTAAGAAACGTACCTATGCAACCTTTTGCAGAGCCGATTCAGGAAAAAATTGAAAACGGTAAATCTTTCATGGAAAAAACTCCTGTCGGCAAAGTTATGATTACTCCGATTGCAAGTTATAAAATCTATGGCAGAGTTTTAGACAGACATTATAGACCTTCCCGCCTTCCCTTGGCATCCGTTTATCCTTACGATGTCACAATCGGTTTTGGTGATTTTAAAGAAAAAGAAGTTTATAATGCAGTGGATGTAAAAATGGCAGCGACTGTTTCATATTGGTCAGTCAGCAATTCTACTTATCAAAAACTTGTGGCAAAATACTTTAAAACGCAGAGTTTAGGTCATTGCTTTACCAATAACCATCTGCGCCCTGCAAACAATAACGTAAAAAGAGGAATAAACAAACTTAAGAAAAAAGACATTGTGTATATTGAAGGATACTTAATTAAATTTGTCCACACCGTTAATAATGGTATTGAAAAAGGAATTTCGAGTACATCACGCGATGATAATGGACACGGTGACAACGGTTCAGGTTCATGTGAGCAGATTTATGTAACAAGAGTCGTATCAAGACACGGCGATTTCAAATAAATATTGTCACTAAAAAGAAACGGTTTTTGAAGCACAAATACAACCCTTTGTGTTTGGAACCTTAAAGTAGAAGATATTTCTGCCTTCTTCAAAACTCTTTACGCTGATACTTCCACCATGTGCACTAACAATTTTCTTGGAAGTGTAAAGCCCTAATCCGATGCCAAATGCATTATGCGCTTCAGCAAATGACACATACTGTGCAAAAATGGCCTCCTGTTTTTCAGGTGGAATAAACGGGCTTTCATTTTCTATACTAAAACAAGTATAATCAGACTCGTTATAAATATTGATTTTGATTGTCGTATTTTTGAATGCGTATTTTATACTGTTAGAAAGCAAGTTCATTATTACGCGCTTAATTTGCACTTTATCCGCATAAACATACGGAATTTTGCAAGAAAAGTCCACTTTTATACTGACACATTTATCTTTTGCAAGATAAACCATTTCACCAATACTCTCTTCCGTTAAATCAACAAGATTTATTTCATCATAATTTAAAGTGACAACTCCTTTTTCACTTCTATATGTTGCCAAAAGAGAGCTTAACATCGCATTCATATACTTACAAGAGTCCAAAAGCATTTCCAAAATGTCTTGTTGCTCTTTGCTAAGTTTTCCAAAATCTCCTTTTAGCAAGAGTTCCACGGCGCGGATTTGTGCAAGTGTCGGATTTTTAAGATCGTGCCCCAATGAAGCAACAAAAGTTTCTCTTTGAGTCTGCAACAATTTTTCTTCATCAATATTTGTAATAATTACTACAATTCCTATAACTTCATTGTAATAATCATTAATCGGCGCTTTATAAATATGATACCAGTGAGGAACACCGTGAATATCAACAACTTGGGTATCATAAAATAAAGGCGCATTATTTTCTATAATATACTGGTTATTGCTAATTGAATTAGTTTTTACTTGTAAAAATTTCAAATTATTGTTTTTGGAATTATCTATCCCCTTTGAAACAAATTCTTTTGCATTTTTTGTTCCGGTTATAAAATTCCCCTTTATATCTACCATGTAAATTATTTGAGGAATGCTCTCCAACAGGGCATTTAATTGATACTTGCTAATAAAAAATCGCTCTTTGCGTTCCTCTAATTCAGAAGCTTGAAAATCTTCCATATTACCTCGTGTTTTAAGTTTATGAAAGTTATTTTATAATACTTTTAATGCTGGTGACATTAACCGTGTGAGCTATTTTTCCAACTTTATATAGATGGGATTATAAGTGAGAGTAGGATGGCAAGAACAAAAATTGTTGTAACCCTTCTCAAATGAGCTTAAATCAGCTCTTGTCCAGTAAGCTTCATTGAGAGCATTAACTCCTGTAGATTTTATATGCTTTAAAACATCTTTCGGTGTTTTAAACGCAAGCACATGCGCCTCTTCCTCTATTTTGTGCGGAATATCACTAAACATTTGCTCATACTCTCGAGCGGTTTTATACGGCAAAGATTTTCCTAAAACGTAATAAATTTCTCGAAAATTCTCTGCTCCGAATGTTGAAAACAATATTATTCCATTCGGATTTAATCGCAAAAACAATCTTCTGATAAAGCTTTCCAAGTCATCAATCCACTGAAATACCGCATTTGAAACAATTAGGTCGTATTTGTCCGTTGTTTGTTCAATGATGTTTTCTATATCACCACATAGAAATTCAATATTCGGAGATAAATTTTTTATGTACTTTTCACAACTTTTGACAATATCATTTGCAGCATATTTTTCAAAAGAAACTTTTTCTAATATAAGCTCCGTCAATAAACCACTTCCACATCCGATTTCTAAAATATTATTAAAATTTTTAGAGGGCAATAAAGAAACGAGATGCTCTGCCATTTTTTTCTGAATTTTGGCATTGTCATTATATGTGCACAAATTTTTTTCAAATCTTTTTTGTATCAACTCTTTATTCATAATACATCTTCCCATTTATTGAATAAAAAGAAAGGACAGTGACCGCTGCTTAAATTAGGAACCATGTTCCAATACGCACATTGGTTTTTTGTCGGAATAATTTTATCATTATCGCTTATAAATACCTTTGAATATTGAAAATCTGAATTTGCAGAATAAGTTTTTAATACGACAAGTTCACTCTTTTGATTATCCAAATTGCGTCTTGTATTTATTGTGACAACTTCTTTATCAAACATATTTCTGATAAATCTTTCAGCCCCCTTTTGATTAAATCCTTTTATTGTTAAATCATAAATTCTTTCAGGAATCCCAAATTGATTATCAATTGGCTTCAATGTTCCGTTTATTGCTGTTGCAGAATCAAGGTTAATATCAAACAGTGTTGCCGTCATAACTCCCATTGACCAAGCGACTAAATGTTTTTTTGAATATCCGTTGAGTTGTTGAAAGTCAAAATCAGTGTTCAAAAAATTGTAATCATAAAACATTAAAACATCATAATTCCCACAATCGAGATGAGAAACAACGCTCTCATCCATTCCCCAACCGTTAAAGAAAATTATCAGCTCATTATTATTTTTTCTGTTCAGCCATCTATATTCCATAAGAATATTTTAACATGAACTTATTACTAAAACTTTCTGATATTTATTCTTTTCTTAGGCTTTTTGCGACATTGTATAAAATATCTAACTTCGTAGGATCTGTTGCAATATATTTAATACTGTTTTGAATTTCCTCAATCAATTCTTCTTGTCCTTTGAGGTGTGTAGTTGCAAAAAGCTCTTCAGTTGTAGTATTTAATGCTTTAATTATTTTATCAAGAGTTTCGGCGGTAACAAAATTTTCCCCAATTTCAATACCACTCAATGTGCGTTGAGAAATATCAACCGCCTCTGCCAGTTGTTCTTGAGTCAAACCCCTGTTGAGTCTCATTCGTTTAATTTTTTTACCTAATTCTTCTTTTATACCCATAGAATACCCTTGTCTCCGTGTGCGCAAGTGTGCGCACCCTACTTTTTATACATTAAATCTCATATTTATGAAGTTTTATGAAGCTATAAGTATTTTATATTAAGTTTTGTAAAGCCGTAATGAGCCATCATTGCTATATTTTAGAAAAATACTGATAAAATTTCATAAAAACATTAAAGTTTTTAAAAATTATGCCGTTAATATACTTGTAAGACAAAATTGCTCTTTTAAGAGCAGAAAGGATATTTATTATGGGTATGAACATTAACAGAAACTTTAGATTACAAATCCCCGATTGGATGAAGAACGGGGAAACATCTCCAAAACCAGGGTACACCCCACAACCTCTAACCCCGGAGCCTATACCGGAAGAACAACCTGGAAACATGCAACCAATAGTGCGTCCACGAGTTCAACAAGATCCGCAAAAATCATTGCAAGACATTTTAAATGCATTAGATTACAAATCAGGTTTTGAAGGATAAAACAAAAAAGCAAAGTAGGGTGCGCACACTAGCGCACCAATTCTTATAAAAAATAAGGTGCGCTAGTGAGCGCACCTTACTTAAATTTATCTTAAATATTCACCCTTACACATTACCATAGTAAGCATCAAGATAGATTTTCTTGATATCTTCCATGAACGGATATGCTGGGTTTGCACCTGTACATTGGTCATCGAATGCAAGTTCAACCAACTCATCAAGGTTCTTCAAGAATGTTTCTTCATCTACACCGAAGTCTTTGATTGAATTTGGAAGTTCAATTTTCTTCATCAAGTCATCAACTGCATTGATAAGAAGTTGAACTTTCTCATCATCATTGTTTCCACCCAATCCAAGTTCATCAGCGATTTGACCGTACTTAGTCTTAGCGCATGGGAATTTGTATTGAGGGAAGATTGCTTGTTTGTGCGGTGCATCAGATGCGTTGTATTTCATTACCTGACGGATTAACAAAGCGTTAGCAACACCGTGAGGTACGTGGTACATAGCGCCAAGTTTGTGAGCCATTGAGTGGCACAATCCTAAGAAAGAGTTAGCAAATGACATACCTGCGATAGTTGCAGCGTAGTGCATTTTTTCTCTTGCGATTGGATCGTTAGCACCTTCTCTGTAAGAACGTTCTAAGTATCTGAATACTAACTTAGTTGCTTCTAAAGCGTTAGAGTTAGTAAAGTTAGTAGCCATACAAGATACGTAAGCT
>CAZCZF010000080.1:0-7598 GCA_964503025.1 uncultured Vampirovibrio sp.
GGTAAATAACATGGAGTTGTCATTATATCCGTACTATTAAAAAACGATAATGTTATTTGTGAAAACGAATCAGGAGAGCATTATTGTTTCAAAAAGGACTTTCTTATAGATCCTGAATATCCTGATATTATTTATTCAGATATTGAAATTTTAGAGCTATCTTAATTGTGTCTGAATGATACGAAATAACGCAATAGGACTTTTATTCTGTAATCTTCGAGCGATGAATGTGAATGTACAAAGCGGATTGACGGCAGAGGGTGCAAGCGAAGCGATACCCGTTTAATGCCGTCAACCAAGAATAAGGAGGTCATTATGACAACAATTACAGCAGACGAAGCTCTTAGAAGCAAACAAAAATTTACAGAGTACATTCAAGAACATTCAGGTGAAGTTATCAAGGATTTATTATTGGATTATCCTTATAGGCTCATCAATGTTGTTTATCCCCAATTAACGGCAAGTTCAGAGGGTTTAATGGAAGCCATAAACAAACTACATTTTAATGATAAAGCCTATATCTTTTGGTTTATCGCAAATGAAAAAGAAGATTTAACAAAAGTTGCTACCATTTTAAATCAGAATTTTGATAAAAAATCATTCGGTATATTTATTATTAAAGCCTGTTTAAACGAGGATAAAATGGAGTTTAACTGCATTTTAAAACCGGAACATAGCATAAATAAAAATACCCCTTGCAAGGTTCTACAAAAACAATATTGGGAAAAATATTTTGAAATTTGTGATGAAATGGCTCTTGATTTACAAGTTAATCCTCAATATCAACATTGGCAATATCTTCCAATGCATAAACGCAGGGTTTGTTTGATGTTGAGTGTTAGCATTCAAAAAGAATATGTTGGAGTTGATTTGGTTATTTCGGATAAAACTATTTATAAGTACCTTTATAACCTAAAAAATAAAATAGAGGCAGAATTGGGCGAATTAGAGTGGATAAATGAGCTAAATAATAAAACAACTAAAATTAGAAAAACTCTGCCTTTTGATGTAAGCGACTTAAATATTCAAGAAAAAGCTGTTAAAGAGCATATCAATTTAGCATTACAATTCAAGGAAACTTTTTCAAAATATTTAGACTGAACAATATAAGTTTACTGTTTTTATGATAATATAAACTCATAGGTGCAATATGACATTAGAAAACAAATTAGGAATAACTGATTCTACGGAATTATATAGAGCAGAAGAAAAACTCAGCAAATTAAAAGCTGTCGAGTTATTTGAAAACAATCTTACTGACAATTTAAAAGTCGGCACTTTTGAATCTCTTGCTTTTATACATAAATATTTGTTTGATGAGATTTATGATTTCGCAGGACAATTAAGAACCGTAAATATTGCTAAGGGGAACTTCAGATTTGCACCTGTGATGTATTTAAAAGCAGCTTTAGAACATATTGATAATATGCCTCAATCTAATTTTGATGAAATTGTTGAAAAATATGTTGAAATGAATGTTGCTCATCCTTTTAGAGAAGGTAACGGCAGGAGTGCCAGAATTTGGCTTGACTTAATCTTAAAAAAAGAAATTGGACAAGTTATTGATTGGTCTAAAGTAGATAAAGAAGATTATTTACTTGCTATGGAAAGAAGTCCAATTAAAAGCGTTGAAATAAAAGTTTTATTGAAACAAGCCTTAACTAGTGAAATAAATAATCGTGAAGTTTATATGAAAGGCATTGATGCAAGTTATCACTATGAAGGTTATGCCGTATATAAAACAGAAGATTTAAAAAAAGATATTTAGATTATCGTGCGAAATGGAATACAACTCCATATTGCACGAATTTTTATTAACACCTCGAAATTATATTGTAATTTAATTGTGTCGAAATGATACAGAATGTCGAGAATGACTTTAATTACAAGCTCTTTCGATACATTAATGTTCATACTAAAAAGGAGGTGTAATATGGCACTAAAAAATAAAAACCATTTATTATATGGAACAAAAATCAAAAATTTAAAAACAAATGAAATTGGTTTATTAATTTACACTTGGGATAATCAATTCGCAGATGGCGATGTGCCATTTGCAACTTGCGTGGATAAAGATGGCAAACGATATAGTATTGAAATGGATTTTATAACACCAATTGAAGGATAAAAATTACAATTGCCACAGCATAAATAGTATCAATTATTTAGACGAGGAGGAATCTTTTTAATGTCAAACGGAATAAATTATCAATTTCATACGACAAATAGGGTTATATTTCACTAACTATGCTTATTTAGGTTTGTGGCAAATTTTGCCACAAACCTAAAATCTTCTCCAATAAAAGTTTAAGGAAGTTTTCCACTTTTTAAATTGTTATATTTATGACTTTTACAATATATTCAATTCCTAGGATGAAGAATCCGGAAAGCAGGGATTATGGATAAAATAGATTTTCAAAAAAGAATTATGGGAAAGCAAATAAAAAATTTGCGAAAAAAAAGACGATTATCCCAAGAAAAATTAGCAGAATTATTAGATGTATCAACAGGTTATGTTTCTTTATTAGAAAGGGGGTTAAGGGATATTTCTTTAAATAATTTAATTCAGCTATGCAAAATTTTAAAAACTACTCCAAATGAACTATTAGGAATATTAAGAACTGGATATATAGATTCTTCTAGCTTTGAGTTTTTAATGTTTATAAAGAATTTAAGTTCAGAAAAGAGGGTAGAAATAATTGATTTTATTGAAAAACTTCATCACTTTTTAAAATAGATTTTTACTCTCAGTAAAAATTTTTCTTTTAATTTTACTGTGAGTTTCTGGTATAGATAATTATCCTTACATATAATTCCAATATTGATACAAGTTTCAAAAAAGGAATTATAAAATTATTATGTCAGAAATTTTTGATGCAAAACAAAAAATTCGTGAAAAATATAAAGGAATAGACCCAGATGAACTCTTTGTGATACCAGCTCTCCCCGAAGTTAGTTTATATGATAAGAATGGAAGAAAAAGAGTCGCGGCTTATGTCCGAGTTTCGACAGATGACATTTCACAAACGACATCTTTTGAATTACAAAAAAATCATTATTTAGACTATATTAGCAAACATGAAAATTGGGAATTAGTAAAGATATATGCTGATGAAGGTATATCTGGAACCAGTTTAGAGCATAGAGATGCTTTTAACGAAATGATAAATGATTGCAAAGAGGGTAAAATAGATATAATTATTACGAAGAGTGTATCGAGATTTGCACGTAACACTTTAGATTGTATTTCACATGTTAGAACATTAAGAGAATTAAATCCCCCAGTTGGAGTCAAGTTTGAGTCAGAAGGATTATTTACCTTAGGCCCACATACAGAATTAATTTTAACTATGTTGGCATCATATGCACAAGAGGAATCTCAAAATAAAAGCGACATTATGAATGCTTCTATTGAAATGCGTTTTAAAAAAGGAATTTTCTTAACACCACCTTTATTGGGATATGACCAAGATGAAGATGGCAATTTAGTTATAAATCAAGAAGAAGCAAAGACAGTACAATTAATATTTTACATGTATTTAGATGGACATTCTTGTCAAGAAATAGCAGACCTCTTAACTCGATATAATAGAAAAACTAAAAAAGGAAATATTACTTGGTCACCAAGTTCTATTTTAAAAATATTACAAAATGAACGACATTGTGGTGATATATGGGCGAGAAAAACTTGGACACCTAATTTTTTGAATCATAAGTCCAAAAAGAATAATCAAAACCGAAATAAGTATTTTCAAGGGAATCATCATGAAGCAATTATAAGTAGAGATGATTTTATGGCTGTTCAGGAATTAATCAAAAATGCTCGTTATAAAAACTCTGATTTTTTGCCTGAGTTAAGAGTCATTACAGAAGGGATCTTAAAAGGATATGTTTGTATAAAACCAAAATGGGCAGGTTTTAAAAGTGAAGACTATATTGAAGCTTCACGGAGCACATATTCTGAAATGGAGTTATTAAAAGCAAAGAAAGAAGTGTCAGTTAAGAAAGGGGAATTTGACTTGAGAGATTTTCAAAAAGTAAGGTGGCCATATACAAACGAAGAAAGTGTTGCGATAGCAAGTTTTAGTATGGATGGAATCTTATTTAATACTTCCTCCATTAATCAATTAAAGAAAACTTTATTTGTTGAAATGTTAATAAATTCAGAAACCCAAACTTTTGCAATAAGACCTTGTTCTGAAAAAGACAAAAATTGTATAAAATGGGCAAAGCAAAAAAATGATATAATTTCGCCAAGAAAAGTTAGTTGTAAAGCTTTCATTTCTGTAATATATGAAATTTTGGGTTGGAATAAAGAGTGTAAATATAAGGTTCGAGGAATCAAAAAACAAAAAAATGATGAAACATTACTTATTTTCGATTTAAAAGAACCTGTAATATTAATCCCAAGAAAAACAACATTTGCTGCAGATATAAATTTATTGGATAATACCCAAATTTTAACAGCCGGTCCTAAAAAAGATATTATAGCATATCCTGAATCTTGGAAAGATTCTTTTGGTGATAATTTTTACAAACATAATAATGATGTAAATCCAGAGGTTTGGAATGCTAAAGACGAAGGGCAAAAATTCAAAGATTCTGGCGAATTAGAAAAAATAACATCACCAGATGATGCTAGAAAAAATATAGAAACAATTATAAGAGATTTAAACCAAGGAGAAAAAACTAGTGGAGAATGAAAATTATAATTTTGAGGAAAATTCAGAAAATATTTTTCAACCTGATACAAGTGGTAAATCAATTGAAATCTATGAAATAGAAGATTTTAATTATGATGACAATTTAGTTGTACCAGGAGAGTATTTTGCTCATATATATGAACCATCTGTTACTTTTAATAATAAAAAAATATCATTAAATACCGCTTGTATTAAAAAATTCCCCAAAATAGATTATGTGCAAATTTTAATAAATCCAAACGAAAAAGTTTTAGTTATACGTCCTTGCAGGGGCGAAGAAAAAGATTCTATTATTTGGTGCACAGTTAAAAGAAAACCTAAACAAATAACTTGTAAAATTTTTTATGCAATGGTTATGGAATTAATGGATTGGAATCCTTTATATAGATATAAATTACTTGGGAAATTAATACAAAGTAATGGTGAATATTTGTTTGTATTTGACTTGAAAACACCTGAAATTTATGAAAAAACTATTGTAGAAGGCGAAAAACCTAAAACTTCAAGAATACCTAAATTTCCTGATAACTGGAGAGAACATTTTGGTGTCCCTATTAATGAGCATAAAGCAAGATTGAAAATAAATGTTTTTAATAAATGCATGCTAGTAAGCATAAATGATGGTTCTAATGTGACAACAAGTAATAAAACAGACAATGAGGAGTTAAAAAACTTTATTGAAGAAAATAATAATTTCAATGGAGGTAATAATGGAGAATAATAAGGTTTTAAATGTAGCAATAACAATAAGTATAAAACGTGCAACTATAAGGATTTCTAATAAATCATTAGAATTATTGGATAAACCTGCATTTGTATTGTTGTTATTTAACTCTGTAAAAAATTTATTATCCCTTACAAAGGGGGAGTCATATGATGTACAAGCTCACAACATATCAAAATACTATTCCTCTAATAATGGGGCTCGATTATATAGTAAGTATTTAACTGAAAAACTTAAGCTAATTATTGAAAACTGTGATCCTCATCGTTCATATAAATTTTATGGAGAATATAATCCAAATACAAAAACAGTACAGTTTAATATAAAAAATGCAATCTTGGTAAGTAAAAATGAAAAATAATAATAATACTGAAGAAAAGAAAATTCATAAACTAAAAATAGATAATGAATATAAATTGTTAATTCCTCCATTGACAAGTGAGGAATATCATCAACTTGAAGATAATATCAAAAAATATGGTTGCCGAGAACCAATTTGTGTATGGAACAATACAATAATTGATGGTCACAATCGTTACGAAATATGTACTAAATACAATATTGAATTTTATATACAAGAAATTGAATTCAAAAGTAAAGAAGATGTAATCGTTTGGATGTGTGCTAATCAATTAGGGAGAAGAAATATATCAGAGAAGAATAGAAAATACTTAATAGGTAAAAAATATGAAAGTGAAAAATCTTTATCTATACATAAGAACAACAATGGTGCAAACCAATACCAAAATGTAAAAAATGATGAAACAGGTGCAATAAGTGAAAAAACGGCTATATCATTATCTAATTTATACAAAGTGTCCCCAAGAACCATTCGAAATTATGGAAATTTTTCTAGAATAATTGATAAACTCAATGAAAAATCCCCTGAACTTGCTTCCTTTATATTAAATGAAAACATAAAAATTACAGATTCAGAACTTCCACAAATTGTTGCTCAAAATGAACAACAAATAAAAAAAATTGCAAAAAAAGTAAAAAAAGCGAGTGGGAATTATATAAAATTTTCAGAAATTAAACCTACAATAAAACCGACACAAAGAACAGTTAAGGATATGCCAGTATATAATCCTGATGCAGATACAAAAAGCTTATCATGTACTATTCCGTCTTGGATAGGCTCTTTAGAGCGAACTTTTTCTTTAACTGATTTTAAAAAAGTTTCTGGGGATGCAAAAAATCAATTGAAATTAAAACTTGAAAAACTAAAAGCAACAGTAGATATAATTATATTAGCAATGGAGGAAAAATGAAAGGAATAGATGAATTTAATGATTCATTACCAAATGTCACAATTGAGTATATTCCAATTAAAGAACTGGTATCGAATCAAGAGTATCAGAGAAATTTATCAATGGATCATGTCAACAAAGCCGTTGAATCTTTTGATCCATATCAATTAAATCCAGTAAAAGTCAGTCGCAGAAACGGAATTAATTACGTTTTTAATGGACAACACACTATTGAAATTGTAGCAAATAAATCAGGTTCAAGAGAAACAAGTGTTCTAGCAATGGTTTATGATGATTTAGAATATGAATATGAAGCACAAATTTTTGCCAATCAACAAAAACATGTTAAACCATTAACACCATATGAAATATTTATTGCAAATATTGAAGCTGGAAATGATATGCAAATATTGATTAAATCAATTGTTGAAAAATATAATATGACAATTTCAGGTAAAAAGGGAATAGGTAAAATTTGTGCAATAAGTACAATGGAAAGTATATTTCAAAAATATGGCTATCAAGTTCTAGATAAAGTTATTAGACTAGCTATTGCTACGTGGGAGGGTGATGTTGATGCTTTTCCGGCAATAATGCTAAAAGCTTTATCTTTTATTGTAGTTGCATATGATTCAGAACTTAAAGAAAAACTCTTTAAAGAACGAATGAGCTTATATTCAATGAAGGAAATAATGAAAAATGGTAGAGACCGTAATAATGGGTCTTTTGGTTATGCAGAGGCTATGGTAATTCTTTACAATAAAAGAATGAAAGTAGGAAACTTACCTATATATAAATTACACATGCTTGATTCTAGGATGCGAAAATTTATGGTAAATAATTACCAACAATATCAAGAAGAGTTTGATGAAATACAGGAAGATAATAATAACGAAGATTTTCAAAATAGATATGAAATTG
>CAZCZF010000081.1:0-7479 GCA_964503025.1 uncultured Vampirovibrio sp.
ACTTACATATATATAAAGTATTTAAAAAACTGGTGATTTCAAGTGTAGATTTATTTGTTACAAATATTTACATTTCTTTTAAATTTTCTTGTTTATAAGCTGCAACAGCAAGAGAATCGCACCGTTCATTGTACTCATGTCCGGCATGACCTTTTACCCAAACAAAATCAACCTCGTGCTTTTCTTTTGCAGAGAGTAAACGTTTCCATAAATCAACATTTTTTACCGGTGTTTTTCCGGCGGTTTTCCATCCTTTTTTTATCCACCCGTCAATCCATTTTTTTTCAAACGCATCAATTACATATTTGCTGTCGGAGTAAAGTGTTACGCTACAAGGCTTTTTTAAAGCTTCTAAACCTATAATTACGGCCATCAGCTCCATTTGATTATTAGTAACATTCTTGAATCCTTCAGACAGTTCTTTTTCGTGTTTTACACCATTTGTATCAGTATGTACCAAAATGGTGCCGTAGCCACCAGGTCCGGGATTACCGCTACAAGCACCATCTGTGTATATATTTACTTTAATCTTTTCTGCCACTATGCCACCGAATATAACTAAGCTGCAACACCTTTAATTTCAGAAATAAGGTATTTTGCCACCCATTCAAATTCTTTGTTATTAGTAGCAGCTTTTCTAAGATATTCAACAGAAGCCTCTCCGATTCTGATAAGACTCATAGCTGCCACACCACGTCTTACTCCTTTTGCTGTTTGAAGCTGATGAACGAGTTCCGGCACAACAGCTTGACCTTTATCCACAAGGATATTTTCAATTTTATTCTTTGTTGTGTTATCTGCTGTTTCTAATTTGCCAAGAATTTCTTCTACTGATTGCATATCTTTCTCCTTCATATTTCTTCTTTGCTATTTTATTATATATCATATTTTGGCAAAATTAAGATTTCCTTACATAATCTTAATATGAACTTTAAATTTCCTGCCATTTTATAAAAAGAATAAGAATAATTTTCTCACGACAAAATAAAATACAGGTATAGAGGCGCTTTCAAGATTAATTTGTAACAATTTATTAACAAAACAGGTATTAAGTGTAAATTATACAAATTTTTTGTTTTTTATAGTAATATATAGAAGTTAGTAAAAAATTTAATTGATGCAGACGCATCTTTTGAAAAGGAGGCACATGAATTGACAATTGTATCATCTTCACTTGACGAGCTGGAAAAGCAAAACTTGGACAGAGTAAACTTAGGACAACACGTTCTTGCAGAATTTTTTGAATGTGATCCGAATATTTTAAACAGTAATGACAAAGTAGAAAAGTACATGATAGACGCAGCTCTTGAGTGCGGTGCAACAATCGTTCAAAAGTGCTTTCACATGTTCAACCCGTATGGTGTAAGCGGTGTTGTTATCATTTCCGAAAGTCACTTGGCTATTCATACTTGGCCGGAATTGGGTTATGCAGCCGTTGATTTATTCACTTGCGGTACAAAGTGTGATCCAAAAGTAGCTTATGAATATCTTAAAAAGAAATTCAATTCTAAAAAAGCTTCTTTTACGGAATTAAAAAGAGGCATTATTGATAGAGAAACTCTTAAACTTGCAGAACAGCCGTTTGAAGTTGCAGAGCAATATCAAGATTAGTTTTTAATACATAAAAGACCGCTGTAAACAGCGGTCTTTTTGTTTACATTTTGAAATATAAAAGCAATTTTCAGGAACTTTTCGTTTTATATATAATATGACTATGAAGGTTAATAATATTAATAATATTATTTTTAGAGCGAATGACAATGTGCAAGATAATTCTGCAATCCATACACCGGTCCATGCGCAAATTAATGAAATACCCAATATTTCACCAAATTACAACGTAAAGATTCCGCAAAAATACACAAAACTTGGTGTAAAAAAATTGGCAAACAGTTTGGAGTTACACATGTACAAACTTGCAAACGGTCACAAAGTTTCTATTATGCCAATGGAAGGTTCTCCTGCCGTTGTTAAAAATTACGTCAATGTCGGCTCTATGAATGAAACTCCAGATATAAAAGGTATAAGCCATTTTCTTGAGCACATGGCTTTCAATGGTACTAACGGTGAAAATGGACATATAAAACTTGAAGTCGGTGATTCCTTCAAAAAAATTGACGAACTCGGTGGCTGGGCAAATGCAAGCACAAATTATGCTGTTACCGATTACGTAAACTCAACTCCGCTTCTTAATAATAAAGACCTTGAACAACAGATAAAAATTATTTCTGCAATGAATGAGGACTTACAACTTTCACAAAAAATGATTGATAAAGAAAAACACCCTGTTTGTTCTGAAATTAATATGATTCTTGATGATCCGCAAACAATTGCGCTTGACCAGACAGTGAGAACTCTTTTTAATATCAAAAATCCTGCTGATGAAATGGTCGGCGGAAGTGTTGCTCACATAAAAAATCTTACCAGAAAAGATGTTGTAGATTATTACAACAAATACTACACGCCGGATAACATGAATCTTGTTATAACAGGAGACGTCAATCCCGATGAAGCAATCAAATTAGTCGCAAAAAACTTTAATTCTAAAAAAGTCTCAAGTGGCAGCAGATTTGAAGAAAAGCTTTCTCCTATTCATAAGACAGTGAGAAAAGATTTTATAAATGATAAAGCGCGTTCTTGTGACATTATATTAGGATTCGCAGGCCCTAAAAACTCAGATACAAAAGAAAGGGTTGTGTACGATATTGCGAAAACTTATTTACTATCATATTCAACCGGCTTAAAACAAGATTTAAAAAAATATAATGCTTACCCATATATCTCCAGCGAAAAAATCGGCACTAATCCTAATGCAAACAGAATGATTTATTTAGCAACAAATGTTTCCGAAAATAATTGTGAGAAAGTTTTAAATACATTATTTAATACAATTAATAACGTTAAAAAGCCTGATAAAAATGTTCTCAGTGAAATTAAAGCTCGTATTCTAAGCGCAAGAGAAGACTCTTTAGAACATTCCATTAATGTAAATGAAGAAATCGGACAAGCGGTTTTAAACAATAATACTGAATATTTTACGGATTACGAAAACCTATTAAATTCCGTCACAACAGAAGATGTGTATAACGGTTTAAAAAAGTATTTTGACATAAATAAAACCGCAATAACTGTGGTACACCCTGATAATAAGAATGTATCTTTTAAAGGGAAAAGAGAGCCTATTAACGAAACAAAAATACAAAAGCACACTCTTTCCAATGGCTTTGATGTAGGTTTGTACGAAACAAAAAACAAGAATATAAATTATAATATTTCACTTTATACAGATAAGCCATATTGTAAAAAAGCTGGCGTCGTTGAAGTATTGGATGAAATACTCTCAATGGGTTCTGCAACAATGACTGACGCTGAATTTTCAAAATATGAAGAAAAGAATAATCTATCAATTTCCGGATATGCGACTCCGTCAAAATTAAAAATATATACACAAAGCGATTACAATAAGCGAAATATGATTTTTGAAAAGGCTAAAGAACTGCTTTACAACCCTAGATTTACCGAAGAAAATTTGAATGAGGCAAAATCAAGGATTAAAGATTATCTTTTACGTAAACAAGATACCGCTTTCGGCCTTTATGCAAATGATGAAAGAAAAAATAATCCTTATGATTTTACTGAGAAGGAAGTGCTAGAGAACCTTGACAGCATTACACTGGATGATGTGAAGGACTGCCATAAGTATTTGCTTGAAAATTCTCGAGGTATAATTTCTGCAAATATTCCGGAAAAATATCCGACAATTGGTGATGAGATATTAAAAGAAGCAGATTCATTGAAAATTGTAAAACCAAATAAAGTTACTCATTTGAAATTATACAAAGAAAATGATAAACCGAAAGTTTTAACTCAAGTCAATAATAATTCACAAGCAGATATCTTACAGATACATAAATTCAAATGCGATAACACTATAAAAGAAACAGCGTTGGCTGAAATTACAAATTCTATTCTCTCAAGCTCCAGTATAGGTTTGTTTGACACTTTGAGAGAACGAGATCATCTTGCATATTCAGTTCATTCTGACATTAGCAAAAGAGGTGATATCGGAGAAATTTTTTGTAATATACTGACCACAACAGACAACAAAAACATTGGAGAATTTTCTTATGATAATCTCCAAAAATCAATTAACGGATTTAACACTCAAATAAACGAGCTTATAAACGGAAACTTTACAGACAAAGATTTAGAAAATGCAAAACTCGGCTTTAAAGCAGATTTATTGGATAATGAAGGTGTTGATGCAAAACTTGGAACAATTCGTACCGGCTTAAATTCCGAGTATGGAATTACATGCATAAATCAGCTTTATAATGAAATTGACAAAATAACAAAGCAAGATGTCATAGATTTTGCAGCAAAAATATTCAAAAACCCACCAACTTATTCTATCGTTGCAAGTAAAGATACGTTAGAGTTTAACAAAGACTACTTAGAAGGCTTAGAAGCATAAAGATTTTGGCGAAACTCTTTAATCTCTTCAGCCGTTGATTTATAATCACTTGTCAAAATCGCAGCAGCATTTTTATTCAGCAAATCAAGCACATCTTTAATATTTTCATTGTTCATTACAATCATATCATTTGCCATTTCAGTGTTTGAAAGAGCAAGTCTTGTTGTGTCACGAAAACCTGACGCAGCAAGTTTTTGTGCTAATTCGTTGTCTTCAATATTTTTACACAGAGCCTGCGCTACAAGCATTGGTGCGTGAGAAATCAAAGCAACCGCTCTGTCATGTTCGTGTGGAGTCGTCATTACTGTTTCTGCACCCAAGTCTTGTATAATATTTTTTAAAATCTCAAAATCTTTAATATCTGTATCATTCTTCGGAGTTACTGCCCAAACCGCGCCCTCAAAAAGTTCCGGAAACGAATGCTCCCAACCACTATGTTCTGTTCCTGCCATCGGATGAGACGGTATAAATTTGAATTTATAACTTTTATGCGAAACAAATTCTTTTAAACTGCAAACATCTGTTACAACCGTATTTTCATCCAGATAGTTTTCTAATTTGTCCAATATTTCAAGCGTTTTATTCATCGGCGTGCAGACAAAAACTAAATCACAACCTCTCAATACATTATAGTCGCTACAAATTTTTTCATTATTCAGTGTACGTGACACACCGACTACTTCATGTAACATTTGTAATCGCTTAAAAATCGCCCCACCAATCAGCCCAAGACCCACAACACCTATTTTCATGCCAAACTCCTATGTTTAAATGTCTTAACTCCATTCGCATAATCTTTAACTATATCTCCGTTGCCTTCGATGTTATATTTATAAATCGTAAGCCCATCCAATCCAACAGGTCCTCTGGCATGGGTCTTATTAGTTGAGATTCCGACTTCCGCTCCAAAACCATAACGAAAACCATCCGCAAAACGAGTAGATACATTATGATACACTCCGGCTGAATCAACAGCATTTAAGAAGATTTTTGCATTCTTATCATCTTCCGTAATAATACTTTCCGTATGTCCTGACGAAAATTCATTGATATGTTCAATTGCTTCTTCTAAAGAACAAACTTCCTTTACGGAAAGAATTGTATCAGAATACTCTTTGTGCCAACTTTCAGGTTGGAAGATTAATTCTATTCCCGCAGCCTTCAATGCTTGAAGCAACTCTTCTTTAGCACCAAAATCCTTATGAATCAAAAGAGTTTCAACAGAATTGCAAGCACTCGGATACTGTGTTTTTGCATCTATAACCACACGCTTTGCTTTTTCCAACTCTGCACTTTCATCAACAAAGATATGACAAATCCCGTCTGCGTGCCCCAATACAGGAATTTTTGTATTCTCTTTTATGAATTTAACAAGATTGTTTCCACCTCTCGGAATAATTAAATCAATACACTTATCCATATCAAGCATATTTTTTACATCGTCACGAGAAAATACCTGAGTTAAAACATCCTGAGGAAAGCCATCTGTAGAATTCAGAGCCTCTTGAATAACGCGCATTATCTCCTTATTAGTATTCATGGATTCTTTTCCGCCTTTTAGAATTACTGCGTTTGAAGATTTTATAGCAAGAGCAGAAATTTGAGAAATCACATCCGGTCGCGCTTCAAAAATAATACCCAAAACACCTATAGGACAAGATATTTTGGTAAGAATCAATCCGTCATCTAATTGGGATTTGAAAAGAGTTTTGCCAATTGGATCTTCAAGGTTGGATATATCAATAATACCTTGAATCATGTCACGCATTTTGTTCTCATCCAGTTTTAACCGATTAAAAACACTCTGCTTAAGCTCACCCTTTTCCACAAGAACGTTTGCTGCATCCAAGTCTTTTTTGTTTGCTCCAAATATTTTTTCTGAATTATTTTTTAAGTTTTTTGCAATATTCAAAAGCGCAATATTCTTCAAACCTGTCGGCAAAACCGCAATTTTCTTTGACGCATTTTTCGCCCTTTTTGCCAATTCAATAAAATTATTTTCTTCCATTTCTATAATCCTCGCAAAGTTTACAATACTGTAAACGTCTTAAATTAATCATTGTAGATACTTTTTTTCTTATCAAATGTTCTTGCAATGACATCGCCGGTTTTTCCTCTATTAATTTCGGCTGCCTTACCACAAAGCCGGATAAATCCATAAATGGTACAGCATTTCTGTAATCCATATAAGGACTTTTTCTTTCAAATTCTTGCATTAAACTCTCCATCAATCTGTGATAAAACCATTCTAGTTAAAATAAATTCAGGTATCAATGAAAGGTTAAGAAAAATTTACTTTTAAATTATACTTGAAAAGTTTTTATGTTGTTGGTATAGTCTAAAAAGGTGGTGGGTTTAACCATCTCCTCACTTCTTTCCTACAGAGAAATGTGTAAGAAATGAGCGCAAGCCGACACCATTGACGAGCAGTGCCGTTTTAATTATTACAATTGAATATAGATAAGCGCGTGTAGCCCAGTTGGATAGAGCGTTTGGCTACGAACCAAAAGGTCGGGGGTTCGAATCCCTCCACGCGTAATTTAAAAAGAGCCTCGTTGCTCTTTTTTTGTTGAGGATTCGTCCCCCGGTTTGTGTATTGTATTTTAATGTTGTATTTTAATGTCCAGTTTGGGTTGGACGGATAAAGTGGTTGTACTTTGACAGGACAAATGCGAGATGGCGGATGAAATGCGAAATTCCTGAAAGTTGGCTTTGCGTTTGAATTGTAGCTGTCGGAAGTGTTCCAAAATTCGCATTTTAAATGTCCTCAAAAGTCTTTGAGCTGTCCAAATTTGTCCGAGATTGGACAGTTGGCTTAAATACAGATATAGTCTTAATTTAGGTAGTGTTTTAATCCTTGGCGGATGAAATGCGAAATTTGGTACAGGACTTCTGAATATAAACTCGGAAATTTTTTCAAAAAACTCGGAAGCAAAAATTAATTTAAAAATTTTCAATTGATACAAAAAAGACGCAACAGTCATAATAACTGTTCCAATTCAATC
>CAZCZF010000082.1:0-7398 GCA_964503025.1 uncultured Vampirovibrio sp.
CTTTAGCTTCCGTCTTTGATTACCTATTAAATTTTGATTTTTCTAAAAATGGTGGAGGTTAGGAGATTCGAACTCCTGACCCCCTGCGTGCAAAGCAGGTGCTCTACCAGCTGAGCTAAACCCCCACATACTCAAGCTTTCGCTTTTTCCTTGGATAGCCTCGATAAACTTGCTTTCGCTTATTTACCTCTCGGCTACATTTATTATAATACATGCTAATTTTTTTTTGTAAAGGGGGTAAATTAATTTTGTTATCCCAACCATCCGGCTACTCCACCTAGTGAAAACGGGGGTAAATAATTTTGTTGTTATCCCAACCATCCGGCTACTCCACCTAGTGTAAAGGGGGGGATAATTTTGTTATCTTAGCCGTTCAACTGTTTCATGCTACGAACAAACGCCAAATTGAATAAATTTTTACAAAAATTCTCTGTTCAAGGTATAATTTAATAGAGAAACGGAATAAGGGATGAATAAAAAGTCTGTTGTATCAGGCTTACAAACCGGAAAGAATGGTGAAAAGAATGAGTAAGTATTTGTTAGAAATAGGTGTTGAAGAATTACCGTATAAATTTATACCAATGGCAATCTCTCAACTTAAATCAGGTTTTGAAAACTTTTTGAGTAATAACAATGTAGATTTTAAAAATATCAATGTGATGGCAACTCCAAGAAGGCTTGCCGTGATTATTGAAGACATTGCAGCTTCACAACCAGATGTAGAAAAAGTTGTAAAAGGACCTATTGCTACAGTTGCTTTTGATGAAAACAAAAATTTAACAAAAGCAGGAGAAGGATTTGCTAACAAAAATGGTGTTAGTAAAGACGATTTATATGTAGAAAATAATTACTTATATGCAAAAATTTCCATAAAAGGCAAAAATACACGCGATTTATTACAAGAAAATGTGCCTGCTATTTTCTCAAAACTTCAAGGTCCACATTTTATGAGATGGGGAAGTAATGATGTTAAATTTTCTCGTCCGATAAGATGGGTATTATCAATTCTTGATGGCGAAGAAGTAAAAATCAAAATTATTGACAAAGAATCTTCAAACATTACAAACGGGCATAGATTCTCTAAACAAAATATTGTAATAAACAATCCGGATGAATATGTTTCAAAACTACGCGATGCGCACGTTATTGTAAATCCGGAAGAAAGAAAAGAGCGAATCTTAGAACTTACAAAAATTGAGGCCGACAAGCTTAATGCAGTTACAAAAATTTCTGAAGATTTGTTAGAAGAAGTTACTTTTATTTGCGAATATCCGGTTGCAGTAACTTGCAATTTTGATGAAGCATATCTTACAATTCCGCAAGAAGTTGCTGTAACAGTGATGGAAACTCATCAAAGATATTTCGCACTTTATACAAAAGAAGGCAAATTAACAAACAAATTTGTAACAATTACAAACTATATAGGAAATGAATTTGAAAACATTAAAGCAGGTAACTTGCGTGTAATTAAAGCTCGTTTAGATGATGCCGTATTTTTCTTTAACGAAGATACTAGAAAACCTTTGGAAGCATATATTGAAAATCTCAAAGGCATGACATTCCAAAAAGGCATGGGTTCTGTTTACGATAAAACGCAGAGAATTATCAAGCTTTCAGAAAAAATTGCTTTTTTGCTGGGAGTTGCAAAACCATCCATCAGACGAACTGCAGAACTTTGCAAAGCTGATTTAGCGACAAATCTTGTGTTTGAGTTTACTGAGTTGCAAGGTTTTATCGGAGCAGACTATGCAAGAGTTTCAAACGAAGCTCCGGAAGTTTGCGAAGGCATCAAAGAGCATTATTTTCCGTTAAACGCAGACAGTGAAACTGCAAAAAGCATTGAAGGACAAATTGTCGGTATTGCAGATAAAATTGATACAATTTGCGCAGTATTTGTTTCCGGCAAAAAGCCTACCGGTTCTTCTGATCCACTTGGTGTAAGACGTGCTGCATTAGGCATTATAAAAACAATTTTGGAACACAAGCTCAAATTAAATGTTTCGGATTTAATTGATGTTGCACTTGAGCAATTACCGGTTAAAGCTGATGTTAAATCTGATGTTGAAGAATTTTTCATCCAAAGAGCAATTATTCTTTTGAACGCTGATTATTCAAAAAATATTTTAGAAGCTTGTTCTAAAAACATAAGTGATTTTTGTGATTACGTGGAAAGAGTTAGGGCTATTTCCGGTGGAGTAGACGAAAAGCTTGTAGAAAATGCGAACAGAGTTCTCAGAATATTAAAAGAAGAAGTTGGAGAAGTTAATCCAAATATTTTTGTAAACAATGCAGAAAAAGACTTGTACAATGCAATTCAAAGTGTTGTGTTCAACGGTAATTATGCGGAATATTTGCAAAAATTAACGGACATAAATCCTGTAGTGACTAAATTCTTTGACGATGTTCTTGTTATGGATAAGGACGAAAAGATTAAAAATAACAGACTTGCACTATTGAACACATTGAAAAATAAGTATATAATATTAGCAGATTTCGCTCAATTGTAAAAAAATGTAACAACTTTTATTTAAAAGGTCAATTTTTTCATTGAGGGGACTTTAATATAGTACAAAGTGAAGTTAGTAAAATTAAAGAGGTAGTTATGTTCAACCTTAAAATATTCAAGTCACTGAAACAGGCATTGGATTCAAAAGCAAATTTGTTAACATTTTCGAGTTTGCAACGACAAGCAAATTCAGAATATATAGAGTCATTATCAAGTAATGAACTAAAAATCAAGGCTGACGAACAAAGGCTGGAAGCAATGGTCAGACAACAATTAAAAGAGGAATTTCCGAATATCGAAAAGAGTTCTTCATACGACTTGCTGGTTGACGCAGTCATCCACAATTATAAGTCAAAACAGCTTCAAGCCACTGACAGTGCTATTATAGAAGAATAGTACAAGAAAAGAAACAAAATGAGGTCATCGTAAAAGCGATGACTTTTTTGTTTTTTATATACTCATATTTATTTTTATTTATGTAAAATATTAAAATTTCCTTAATTTTTTTAGATTTTTATGAAATCTGTTATATAAATATATATGTAAATGAATAGGAGGATTAGATTATGGCATTAAAACCGTTACAAGACAGAATTGTTATCAAAGTTATTGAAGATACAGAGCAAACTTCGGGCGGAATTTTTATTCCTGACAGCGCAAAAGAAAAACCTCAAAAGGGTGAAGTTGTTGCAGTAGGAGAAGGTAAGACTAATGATAAAGGCGAAAAAGAACCTATGGGTGTTAACGTTGGTGATATTATCCTTTATGCTAAATATGCCGGAACTGATGTAAAAATGGATGGTGTAGAGTACAAAATTCTTTCAATTAAAGATGCGCTTGCAGTATTAGTTTAAGAAATTAGATAATAGGAGATATAGAAATGGCAAAACGTATAGTATTTGAAGAAGAAGCAAGAAAGGCTCTTCTTAATGGTATAGACGCAGTTGCTGATGCGGTTAAGGTTACACTTGGACCAAAAGGCAGAAACGTTATTTTACAAAAGAAATTTGGTGCACCTCAAATTGTTAACGATGGTGTAACAATTGCAAAAGAAATCGAACTTCAAGACGGTTTGGAAAATGCAGGTGCTCAACTTCTTAAAGAAGTTTCATCAAAAACAAATGATGTTGCAGGTGATGGTACTACTACGGCTTCTGTATTGGCTCAAGCCATTGTTAGAGAAGGTTTAAAGAATTTAACTGCGGGTGCTAATCCAATGTCTATGAAACGTGGTATTGACAAAGCTGTTGAAATTGCAATTAACAAAATCAGAGATTTATCAAAATCAGTAAGTACAAAAGAAGAAATTGCACAAGTTGCGGGTATTTCTGCGGGCAACAATTCTGAAATCGGTGAGTTGATTGCAGAAGCTATGGAAAAAGTCGGTCACGATGGTGTTATTACTGTAGAAGAAAGCAAATCTTTTGGTACTAACTTAAAAGTTGTTGAAGGTATGCAATTTGATAAGGGTTATATTTCACCATATTTTGTAACTGATCCTGAAAGAATGGAAGCTGTACTTGAAGATGCTTATGTACTTTGTGTAAACAAAAAAATCAACATAATAGCAGATTTAGTACCTGTTCTTGAACAAGTTGCTCGTGACGGTCGTTCACTTCTTCTTATTGCAGAAGATGTAGAAGGTGAAGCTCTTGCGACATTGGTTGTTAATACAATGAGAAAAGTTTTGAGAGCAGTTGCTGTTAAAGCTCCGGGATTTGGCGACAGAAGAAAAGCTATGTTAGAAGATATTGCAATTCTTACAGGTGGTCAAATGTTTACGGAAGAGCTTGGTCTTAAGCTTGAAAATATCACTACTGCAATGATGGGTACTGCAAAACGCGTTACTGTTACAAAAGATGAAACTACAATTGTTGTTGGTGATGAAACAAGAGAAGCTGTTAGAGAAAGAGTTGCGTTAATCAAAAAACAAATCGAACTTTCTGATAGCGAATATGACAAAGAAAAACTCAACGAACGTGTTGCAAAACTTTCAGGCGGTGTTGCTGTTATAGAAGTTGGTGCAGCTACTGAAATTGAACTAAAAGAAAGAAAGTTAAGAATTGAAGATGCACTTAACGCAACAAGAGCAGCAAACGAAGAAGGTATTGTACCTGGTGGTGGAGTTGCATTAATCAGAGTACAACAAGAACTTGAATCTAAGTTAAGCACGCTTACTTTTGAATCTGATGATGAAAAGAGCGGTTACAAAATCTTAACTGCAGCTCTTGATGTACCTTTGAGAGCAATTGCTTTCAACTCAGGTGCAAAATCTGATGTTGTTGTAGAAAATGTAAGATCTGAAAAAGATGCTTACGGATATGATGCGTTGCTTGATAGATATACTGATATGTTTGCGGCAGGTATTGTAGATCCGGCAAAGGTTACAAGAAGCGCTTTGGAAAATGCAGCATCAGTAGGCTCAATGTTGTTAACAACACAAGCTGCAGTAGTTGATATTCCGGAAGAAACAAAAGCTCCTGATATGTCAGCAATGGCAGGCATGGGCGGAATGGGAGGCTTTTAGCCGGTGCCAAGTGCCGGAGTCGGGTTGCGTGAGCAATCCGAGCAGGGCACGTAGCATTACGATTGCGACGTAAGAATCTATGATTCCACAGGAGCAAGAATGATGTAAAAATCGTACGCAGTTTGTTCTGCGTAGATTTTTACGAATGACCCGAAAGAGTGTGAATAAAAGGCGGAAATAGAAATATTTTCGCCTTTTATGTAACCGTTTTTGACCGCCGTGCAACGTAGTTGCTCAGACGGAATGGGAGGCTTTTAGCCGCTAGAATGCAGATTTTAGGAAGGGGCGGAAACCGCAGGTTTCCGCCCCTTCTCTTGTTTTTGATGAATTAATCAATCGGGTATTGACATATAAATATAACCCTTGATATACTATGCGTATGAATATTCTATTAAACAACACAACAACATCCACATCCTCCAAGTTTCAATCGAGACTCGGGTGATTTTGATGTGTAGTTTATAGCGACAGAATTAAAGTTAAAAAGAGTCTCGTTTGTGCAACGAGGCTCTTTTTTGTGGGGTAAATAATGAGAATAAACAGTGTAAATAGCAATTTGAATTTTAAAGGACCGCTTGACGGAGCAATTACAAGTGTGCTTAGAACTTGTGATATTAATGAAATGGTTAATGCAGTTGCGCTTGACGTTGGTACAATGGTAATTCCAAGAGCGTATTTTGATACAAAGGCTCGAAATGAGTACGCAGGAGCAGAGACATTTATTCGTGAAGCCAGCGGAACTTTTATAAATTGTTTGTCGGCAGGATTATTTGCAATGGGGATTTCAAAAATTGCTTCTCGAAAAGTAAATTCTGACGTAAAAATTAATTCAAACAGTTGGTATACGAGTGATTCTTTGGATACTCTAAAAAAGGCTTGGGATAAAAGCGGAGATTTGGATAAATATTTAGATACAGTTCTCGAAAATATTTCAGGTCGTGACGGGAAAAGCATAAATTATTTAAGAAATGTTAGTTGGCAAAATGTTGAATGGATTGACGAAGCAAGATGGAATAAAATCAATTGGGATAACAAAAAGTATGCGGGAATTCATAATAATTTAAAGTCAAAAGAAGGTTTTAAAGATGTTTTCAAAATGTTGATTGCAGATAAAAATATTACACAGGATGATGGCAAACGCGTTTTATCAATAATGGAAAGACGATTGACTAATGCTTTGGGTGCAGAACGCGACACAATGTTAAATGTTGATGGTACAAAAGTTAGCGCGAAATTAGAAAATATCTTGCGCGATACGCTTGATGCAGGGAAAGATATTTTTGCAAAACATAATAAAAACGAAATAGAACAAATAATGAACAAAATTTCGCGTGTGAACAAAATTAAAGCTTATGGTGCAATTGCTGCATCTTGTGTGTTGGGTTTGACTAACCAAGTGTTAAACAGAAAAATTACAGAAAAACGAACCGGAGTAAAAGGATTTGTAGGGGATGTCGGATATGGAGCGGAGGGCGCTTGCGCCCGCGAGGATAAGTTTTTGTTTGCAAAGAAAATCGGCGCAAGCGCCCTCATGGTCGGAATGATTTTTGCGACAATGGGTGTAAAGAATTTAAAACAGTTTGCTCAAAAACTACAATTTACCGGTCCTGTAACCGGCGGTAATGCGATAAAAACGGTCTATGGTTCTACAATTATCGGTAGATTTTTAGCGGCTGATAACGGCACGGAACTAAGAGAGTCTATGACAAGAGATTATTTGGGCTTCCTGAATTGGCTTGTTTTTGGTGGTTTTGCGGCAAAAGGAGTTGCGAATATGTTGGATAAAAAAGGAACTGCATTATTTAATTACAAAAAAGACGGAAAGGGTATTAAACACTGGCTGAATGATATGAGTTTAAAGACGCATAACGAAATTGCAGCAAAAGGAAGCGAATTCGCTAAAAAGAATATGTGGAAATTAAATGTTGCCCACGCATCAGGTATTGCATATTGCGCAGTAATTCTTGGCATATTGCTTCCTATGCTTAATGTAAAAGTGACCGAAATGCAGGCAAAAACGCAGAAAAACTTTATAGATAAAAATGAAAATATATTGTAAAATAACTTTGCAGGGTTTTGGTGAAACCGCTACTTACTACTTAGCCACAATCTACAATTGAATATATGACTAAGAAAGGAGGTAGCTATGATTGACAAAATAATAATGCTACTGCTCACGTTAGCGATTGTAGCAATAGCATTAAAAATTAGTCTTTCGTAGGGGTCTAACGGCACCTTAAGCAAGTGCTACCCTGCACTTTTATTATTTACTAAGTTTATACATTTGTCAATCGTTTAAAATAAGAAATTTCTTTGATGTATAATTATTTTATAGGAATTTAGAGGAATTAATTATGTTAAAAGG
>CAZCZF010000083.1:0-7280 GCA_964503025.1 uncultured Vampirovibrio sp.
TTTTAAATCAGTTTGTCAATAAGAAGATTATTTCAGCTATTTTCTCCTTATCATTTGTTCCAAGCAGTATAGTTTTTTCTTTTGATGTTTCGCCTTTGATAATTTGAATATATGTTTTTGGGATTTTAAACCTCTTTGACAAAAACTCGACTAATGCCTTATTGGCTTTATTTTCAATTGGCTGAGCCGTAACTTTAACCTTAATAAAATCTTCTTCAATTATAATATCATTTTTGGAAGAATTTGGAACTATTTTTATTCGTATTAAAAGCCCGTCAGGCATTTGTTTAATTAAATCTTTGTGCATTTTTATACTTTTTGGAATACCATGACATATTCGTGTTTGAAGATATAGAAGCCACCCGCTAACGCTCTGTATCGCCACAAATTAGCAGTTTTACCTTTTGCACGCTCATTGCCCTGCATGTCTTTAATAATTATGGCTTTAGTAATAAAACCGAGTTTGTTCATTCTTGCCATGCATTCAAAACCGAGAGGGATATGCTGAGAATTTGCATACTTATCTCCAATTATTAAACAAGCAAAGCGTCCTTTTTCCAACAAATCATATCCATTTTTTGCAACTTTTTCAAATAAATCATAAAATTCTTCTGTTGTAGCGCAATTTGATAAATCTTCTTTTTTGTCTGAAAATTTGATAATATCATCGTAAGGCGGATGAAGCATTAGTAATTGCGCCTGTTTTCTACCCATAATATCAAGTCTGGCTTTTATTTTTTCTTTTGCAAGTTCGCTTGTAGAATCAGCGCAAATAATATTGACATCAGTAACGAGTTGTTTTGGAGTGAATTTTTCTGAAACAGCTTCTGCTAATTCTTCTTTTAATTCAACTCCGATACATCTTCTGTCCATATTGATTGCTTCTATGCCGGAAGTACCTGAGCCAAAGAATAAATCTAAAACGATATCATTCTTTTTAGTATATCTTTCGTAAATTTGTTGAGCTATTTGAGGAATATAATTCCCATGATACTCGTTTGAATGTCCGCCCTCTTTTAATCGATTCGGAAATTCCCAGAGAGTATCCGTTTTTACGTGGTCGTATTCTCTCCATTTCTTTAAATTAATATCGCTGTATGCAGTTGTTTTTACAGCATTATTATCAACTACTTGCAAGTTGTTATTATTAACAATCTTCTTTTCTTTTAAATTTGATTTCACCATACCGTTATATTTATCCCTCGCCCCATTTGATATACCCAGTTTAAGGTATTTATTGTATTTTGAAATCAAATAAATAGATGATTTATAAAATAAAATCTGCTACCCAAATATATTGAATAACAGATTTTATGGTTGATAATGCTATTTTGACATCTCTTGTAATTTATCACAAGGATTGCAAGGTTGTTGAATCGGAACATTGCAAGGTGATTTTTTAGCACAAGGATCGCACGGCGCAGCCTTTTTTGCACATGGGTCACACGGTGCTGCTGCTCCGGTAGGACAAGGTGTTTCAATTTTTTTGCAAGGGTCGCATTTCTTTTCTTTTTTGCAACCGCAATCACATTTTTTCTTTTCACATTTAGGACAATGTCCCCAGTATGCAGGATTTAAGTTTGACCAACTAAAAGCTTCTGCACTGTGAGTTCCGATGATGGCAGCAACTCCCATGATTGCTAAAATTGATAATGTTTTTTTCATGATTTACTCCTTTTTTAAAAAATAAGCATGTATTCTATAGATACATACTTATTTTAAAAAAATTTAGAGTAAAAACTATAACCTAGTAGACTAATTTTTAGATTTATCTATTAGCTTATTCTCTTTTCCCCACTTGAAAGAAGAGCGAATTTCTGCTCCGACTTTTTCTATCAAATGTCCTTCAGAAGCTTCACGCATTTTTTTGAAATTAGGAGAGCCTGCATTGAACTCATCCATAAACTCTTTTGCATAACTTCCGTTTTGAATTTCTGAAAGAATTTTTTTCATTCGTTGCTTTGTATCCAAATCAATAACTCTGCAACCGCGAGTATAATCACCGTATTCTGCATTGTTTGAAACTGAATAGTGCATATCTTCAATTCCGCCTTCGTAAATCAAATCAACAATAAGTTTTAATTCATGACAAACTTCAAAATATGCCATATAAGGAGAATATCCTGCTTCTACAAGCGTTTCAAATGCAGTTTTAATAAGTGTATCGCAACCGCCACAAAGTACTGCTTGTTCTCCAAATAAGTCAGTCTCAGTTTCTTCTTTAAAAGTTGTTTCAACAATTCCTGCACGTCCTGAGCCGATTGCTGAAGCATAAGAAAGAGCAAGTGCTACACTTGTAGATAATTGTTCGGCTGACATGGATGTTTCTGATAGTTTAGTTGCTGTTTTATTGTCAGCCTCAATGAGATGTTCCTTATTATACACCGCTACAAGTGCCGGTACACCTTTCCCTGCAACGTATTCACTTCTAACTGTATGTCCAGGAGCTTTTGGAGCGACCATAATAACTTCAACTCCTTCCGGTGGAGTTATGTATCCATAATGAACATTAAATCCGTGTGAAAACATTAAATACTGTCCTGAATGCATGTTTGGCTCAATTTCTTCCTTAAAAACTTTTGCCTGAATTTCATCAGGAATAAGAATTTGTACAATGTCAGCCCATTTAACGGCATCAACAATCGGCATTACATTAAGCCCGTAATCTTTGGCTTTAATCCAAGATTTTCCGCCTTTTCTAAGCCCAAAAACAACGTCGCATCCGCTATCAACGAGGTTCATTCCTTGACCGTAGCCTTGTGAACCAAAACCGATTATTGCAATCTTTTTCGATTTAATTAATTCTGTATTAATATCTTTGTCTAAATATATTTTTAATTCGCTCATACTTTTCTCCTTTTTTATTCTTCTCCTCTCCTCTGTGCGTGAGAGGTGGTGCCGGATAAATATGGCAACTTCTATCATCATTATACCAACAATACTTTTGCTCTATGCTCATTTGTTAAGAAATATAACAATATTAAAGTTAAATTGGTCAAAAAAAAAGAATCCCCCACTAATATGAAGGATTCTTTTAATTATAATGCGAAATTCAAAACTAATTAAAACATCTCAAGACCTGAGTAATTTACTCTGGCTTGACTCGCAGTGCATTCAAAAAACATTGTTAATACTTTTTCTATAAAAGCATTAATGTGTCGGATTTCTCTTTTTAACAATCTGTATTTTGCTTCTTTTCGTCTTTTAAGTCTATCACTGTTGTTCATTTTTATACTCCATAATTACCATTCTACTTCCGTTATAGTTAACGGCATTTTGGAGAAAAACTTTAGTGTTTTGTTACAATTAAGCAGAAATTGTTACAATTTTAATTAAGATGAAAAAATGGAGTAGCTTTACGACTACTCCATTTTTTATTATTCATTTGTTTCATTTATTAACGATGTTTGCTCACCTACAGGTTCTTGCATTTCATCTACCGTACAACCTCCGGACGGTTCACTGTCATCGTCGTCTTTATCTGTATTGACAATTTTGTTAACAGAAACAACGGTGTCATTGTCTACAAGGTTTTGTGCTCTTACACCGGTTGCAGGTCTGCCCTGACAAGAAATATCACCGGCTTTAATCCTTGTAACAATACCATTTGCAGTAACCATCATGATTTCGTCTTTTTCTTCTACGATAGTTAGAGCAACCAATCTGGACATGCTTGATTTGAACTTGGTTGCAATTAGTCCGATACCGCCTCTGTTCTGGGAACGAAATTCACTCAATTTAGTTCGTTTTCCAAAACCGTCAGATGTAACAACCAGTAAATCTGCATCATAATTTCTAGGAACTATGTCACAGCCGATAATTGTGTCTGCAGCGCGAAGTTTCATTGAGTTTACACCTCTTGCGCTTCTGCCTAGCGGTCTCAAATCTTCGATTGGGAATCTGATTGCCATACCACAAGATGTACCGATGATAATTTCGTCATTCGGATTAGCAAGTTTTACCCAATTCAATTTATCGTTTTCTTCCAGTGAAATTGCAATAATACCGCTTCTTCTTATGCTTGCAAAATTATCAAGTTCAATTCTCTTTATGTAACCTTTTTGAGTCAACATAATAAGGTTTAAATCGTGCGAGAAGTTACTTACAGGAACTACTGCCGTAATTTTTTCGCCTTGTTCGATTGGAAGAACGTTAACAATCGGTAAACCTTTTGACTGACGTCCGCCTTCAGGGAAATCATAAACATTCAAGCTGTAAACAATACCCTTAGAAGAGAAGAATAATACTTTGTCATGCATCATTGCAGTGAAGAAATGTTGAATATCATCATCTTCTTTTGTTTTGATACCTGCTTTTCCTCTGGTAGCACGGTTTTGACGTTCAAAAGTATCTAATGAAATTCTCTTCAAATATCCTTGGTGTGTAATAAATACAGCCATTGGAGTGTTTGGAGTTAAGTCCTCAATAGTAACTTCTCCTTGTTCAGGTATGATTTGAGTTTTTCTATCATCTCCGTATTTTTCTCTATCTTCAAGAAGTTCGTTTTTGATGATATCAAGAACTTTTTGTCTATCAGCAAGGATTCCTTCGTATTCAGTAATCTTCTTAAGAAGCTCGTCATATTCATTTTTAATTTTGTCTTGTTCCAAACCTGTCAATCTTCTTAATTGCATTTCCAAAATTGCGTTGGCTTGGTCAATATCAAGACCGAATTTGCTCATCAAACCGACTCTTGCGTCATCCGTTGTTTTGGATTTTTTGATAAGTTCGATAACTTCATCCAAAGAACCTAAAGCAATCAATAAACCTGCCAAAATGTGAGCACGAATTTTTGCTTTCTTCAAGAAATAAATAGTTCTTCTTGTAACGATTTCAACTCTGTGTTCAACAAATTCGTTCAAAACTTCGTACAAATTCAACAATCTAGGTTGTTTTCCGCAAAGTGTAACCATGTTTACACCGAACGTTGTAGCGAGTTGCGTGTATTTGAATAAGTTATTCTTAACTACTTCCGGTTTTGCATCACGTTTCAACTCTATAACAATGCGCATACCTTCTCTGTCAGATTCGTCTCTTAAATCGGAAATGCCGCTCAATTTTTGTTCTTTAACCAAGTCTGCAATTTTTTGTATAAGCATTGCTTTGTTAACCTGATATGGAATTTCGGTAACAATTATGGCTGTTCTGGTTTGACGACCTGCACCACCAGGGATTTCTTCTATGGTTGCAACTGCAGACATTTTAATAGAACCTCTGCCGGTTTCATAAGCTTGTCTGATGTCATTGAGACCAACTATTGTTGCGGCAGTCGGGAAATCAGGTCCTTTAATGTGTTCCATTAATTCAGGTATTGTAATTTGCGGATTATCAATCAAAGCAATTGTTCCATCCACAACTTCTCTCAAGTTGTGTGGAGGAATGTTTGTAGCCATGCCAACTGCAATACCGGAAGAGCCGTTTAATAACAACATAGGTAATCTTACAGGAAGCACTGAAGGTTCTTCTAGTGAACCGTCAAAGTTTGGTTCAAAATCCACTGTTTCACAATCAATGTCAGCAAGCATTGATGTAGTAATTTTGTGCATACGAGCTTCTGTATAACGCATTGCAGCTGCGCCGTCGCCGTCAACAGATCCAAAGTTGCCATGCCCGTCTACAACAAGATATCTGGTGTTAAAATCTTGCGCAAGACGAACAAGAGCTTCGTAAACTGAGCTGTCACCGTGCGGGTGATATTTACCAAGAACTTCACCAACGATACGCGCACATTTCTTGAACGGCTTATCAGGGGTCATTCCTAACTCGTTCATTGCGTATAAAATACGTCTGTGTACTGGTTTTAAACCATCTCTTACGTCCGGAAGCGCACGACCGACGATTACTGACATAGCGTAATCAATGTAGCACTTCTTCATTTCTTCTCTTATATTGACAGGTACGATTTTACCGTCTGAAAACATGTTTTGTTGAGCCAAAATACTTCTCCTCTATCCCCTATATATATATTATACTTTAGCATAAAGGATGTTTAAATGTAAAGCAAAAAGAAAGACCGAGTTTATTCAGTCTTTCTTTTTTATTTTTTGTTTAATATAGAAATGGAACTTCTTTATCCAGTTTTCGTTGCTCTAATTTCTTTTCTAAATTTGCTAATTCATTTTCAAATTTTTTGGTATCTTTACCAAATCTTTTTGCTCCAAAAATTCTTGTTCTAAGTCTGTTTATTGAGCCTTCAATGCTTTTTATTTCTTCTGAAATCTGTGTGTCATAATCTTTAGTTTTAACTTCTTTTCTTTTGAGAGGTTTTACTTGAGCGTTGTTTTGAATTTGGTGAGCTTCATTATATTCTTTTTTATTAGCTTTGTTATGTTTTTTTACTTCTTGTGAGATTTTTCGTTCTTCTTTGGTTTTTTTAGCAGGTTCTTTTACATTATTTTCAAGTTCTGCTTTTTCTGTTAATGCCTTGTCAACTTCTTCTTGAGTTACTTTTTTACGAACCGGTGTTTCTTCTTTTTTTGCTTTTGGTTTTGAATTTCCTTTTTCTGTTTTTGCGAGTTCTTTGTTCCACCAGTCTGAGTATTCTTGCTCTCGGAGCTTGTGTTGCTCTTCTAACCACTTTTCATTACGAGCGTTGCTTGCTTCGGTTTTCTTTGCTGCATGTTTCTTTATCGTATTTTCTTTTCTTAACCATAAGTCATAATCCGGATTTGGTTCGTTTGCCTGTGTTTGTCTAGAAACCGGCTCTGGTGCTGTTTGAGCAGGTGTTTCTGTAGTTGTTCGTGGAGTTGGCAGTGCTCCTGTTTGAGTAGATAAGTTTTGTTAAAAGATTTTGTATTAATTGCATCCTTGCTATTCACTATTAACCTATCTTTTGCCTTTTTATTCAAAAAGTTTAATTTAATGAGGTATTGTGTAAAAAACAAATTTAGTTTTATTTTTTTTCTTGTTCATTTTTTCTTCTTATTTGCGAAGCAAGAAGAGAAAACGAACCAAAAGAGAAGAACCACGCAATCGTTTTCTACATTTTCGCTTCGCTCAAATGTAGGTATTGTTTGGCTTGCGCCCAATCTCTTCCGCACACTATTGTTGCGTAAACGCAACACGTTCGCGCAGTAAAAAATGTAACACAAGATATATTATGTTACATTTTTTTGTGTGTAGTTAACTCTTTAGAATTGTGTTAAATAATAAGTATATATTCCTTGTATTCAATGTTTATACAGTTTTAAGGATTGTAAAATTGTTTTCAAAAAAGGCAATTTGCGAAAAGAAAAAGACTTTATATATATGTAAGGGATGCGGAAAAACAAATAAAAAAA
>CAZCZF010000084.1:0-7223 GCA_964503025.1 uncultured Vampirovibrio sp.
TTGAAATCAAATTCTCTAGTTTCAGGATCCATAACAACGTTTTCAATTAATGAACCAAATTTAATTGCGTTATAAATATCAGGTTCATTTTCAGCAGAAAGGTTGATACATTTTGCGTAGCATCCGCCTTCGAAGTTGAATACGCCATCAGGAGACCATCCGTGTTCGTCGTCACCGATTAACTTACGGTTAGGGTCAGCTGATAAAGTTGTTTTACCTGTTCCAGAAAGACCGAAGAATACAGCTGTTTCACCAGTTGCAGGGTCCATGTTTGCTGAACAGTGCATTGGCAATACATTTTTCTTAGTCATTACATAGTTCATAGTTGCGAATACAGATTTCTTGATTTCACCTGCATAACGAGAACCACAAATAATGATTTCGTGAGCTTCGTAGTCAATAGCGATACAAGCTTCTGAATTTACACCATCAACTTCTGGATCACATTTGAAACCAGGAGCACAAAGAATTGTGTAATCAGCTTCACCGTAGCTTGCCAATTCTTCTGCAGTAGGTCTGATTAATAATTGGTGAATGAACAAGTTTTGGCTTGCTAATTCATTGATAACTCTGAATTTTTGAGTATATTTTTTATCTGCACCGGCAAAACCATCAAAAATAAATACTTCTCTGTTTTGCAAGTAAGCAGCGATTTTACCCTTGATTGAGTTGAATGCTTCTCTAGAAATAGGGCGGTTTACTTTACCCCATGCGATATCGTTGTGAATAGACTCTGTATCAACGATAAATTTGTCTTTAGGAGAACGACCGGTATATTTACCAGTTGTAACAACCAAAGCACCTGTGTTGCTTAAAGTACCTTCGCCTAAACGCAATGCAGCTTCTGTCAATTGAGCAGGAGTTAAGTTGCGGTATACAGCTTTAGGTCCGATAATACCAAATTTTTCAATTCCGTATGTTTCCATTTTTTAGCTTCCTCCTTTTTAAAAGCGTTTTTATATACACATAAATTGTAGTACAAACACTTAAAAAAGACAATAATTTTTTCTGCTTTTGTACAGTAATAAATTAGATTTCACTATTGAAAAGAGGGACTCAATTCTGCTTTTTGAGTTATAATAAGACCATGCTCAAACGGCTCAAAAAATTCTTTTATTTGCATATATTAAAACGGAAATACTACCGCGTTGGTTCATGCAACGCTTGTGGACGTTGTTGCCAGAAAATTTATGTTAAGCACAAAAACGTTATACAAACAGAAGAAGAGTTCAAACGCTTACAAAAACTTCATCCGTTTTACACATACTTAAAAATAATAGATAAAGATGAGACAGGGCTTGTTTTTGAATGCACAAATTTGGATAAAGAAACGCACAAATGCAAAATTCATAAAAAAAGACCGAGAATATGCAGACGGTATCCGCAAGAAGAGTTATTTATGATGGGCGGAACGCTTGCTGAGCATTGTGGATACAGACTTGAACCTATCGAAAGCTTTGAAGAAGTTTTTAACAAAGTTTCAAAAAGAAAAAGCAAATAAAAAATTTATAATTGGTAGCAGCAAGCATAATTATTTATGCTTGCTGCTGTTCATCATCCCCTTTGCGGGGAGGCTTTATTTTTTCTTAAAACATCCTGCTTCTTTGTCGTATTCGTAATATACTCCGTCTTTTTCGCAGACCCAAGGATAGTTAACCGTAAAGTTGTATCCGTTTTTGTACACTTCTAATATTGCTTCATAATAAATGAGCGCTTCTGTTCTTTGTACTGCTCTTCCGGCTTGTGTAAACTCTTGGTTAATACTGCCGTCCGCGTTTTTCGCGTTTATGCTAAACGCTTTAAACTTCTTGGTCATCGGGTTCCAGATGTATATGTATGAACCGTTTGCGGTAAATTGGTAATATATACCGGTTGTTCTTGCGGCTGTCAGACCTAATTTTTTAGCCGCTTCTTGCATTTCTTCAATAGCATCTTTTGATTTTATGCTGACTTCCTCAACTTCGGTTGAGGCTGGTGCAGCTGAAGTCATTGCCGTCGGCGCTGTTGTCGTTGTTGGTGCAGGAGTTGTGGTTGTTGCTGCCGGCGCGGGTGCAGTGGTCGTTGTTGCAGCAGGAGTTGTAGTTGTTTCCGTCGGCGCTGTGGTTGTCGGGGCAACAGGAGCTGTAGTAGTTGGTGCAGCAGGAGTTGTTGTCGTTGTTGTAGCAGGCGCTGTGGTCGTAGTAGTGACAGGTTTAGCGCTACTATTTGTGCCAGTGCTCTTGTAATCTATTTCCAATAAGCGCTCTGCAAAACCTTGGAAACCATCGCGTTGCCATGAAGTAGTATTATCTATAGAATAATACTTGCCGTCTTTTTCAAAAATATATGGTACATCGGTTCTGTTGTATCCATAAACTAGCGATAGGAGAATCAAATCGACTTCTGTACTGATGTATCCAAAAGGAAAATCCTCTGGATATAGTCCAGCAGCTAACGTATGTGGATCGCCTGTGAAATTGTTATCCTCTACTGCAATATATTTCTGATTTTTGGAATCCCACAAGTATAATGTCTGTCCGTCTTCTGATACAAGAATACCGTCCCAAGCCGTTTTTACAAGATTTTTACCGTTTATTTCATTTGGCGCTTTTTCAGGGATGTTGTTTTCATAAACATTTGGTGCAGACAAGTAGTTTATTGGGTTGTCGACTGCTGGTTCAAACATAAATACAGGAAAAAATCCAACATCACCATAGTAACATGTATAACCCTGTACACGATAAAATAACCCTGCGTATGAAGAATAATATGCGCTATCTAACTCCCAACTAGTACTACCTGTGACACCTCCAAATTTCATAATATCACCATTGTAACCTATACTAGGGATTTCATCATTGTATATTGTACTGAATAGGATGTTTTGTCCGTCAAAAACAAGACTTGTTAACACATCACTGTATTTTTCTTTGACTTGTTTTATAACCTTTTCCACTTCTTGAGTAAAGGCATTTTTATCAGATTCATTTTTCCAATGATTAGTTATATGGCAATACTCTCGACTATCCGGATCAAAACATTCAGGAGTCGCACCATTATCAAAATAAGTAAAGCATTGATTTCCGCTAGGATCTTCAAAATACTTTGAATATATCGGGTCTAGAAGATTCTTGATATAATCGCCAATTTCGTTGGCAGTAATAATCTCCATAGAACTTTCATCACGGTATCCTCCGTCTCCATATTTATTTAGTTGAACATTATCATATTTTTCAACAGCCACACTGTCATCTTGTACTCCATATTCCAGCTCAATTGATCCTAATGTTCTGAAATAATCCTCAATAGATTTATGGTATTCATCAAAATAATTGACCCTTTCAGGGTTATCACCGAGAAGATAGTTCATAACATCCGTTATTTCAAGATCTGATAGATCTGATAGATCTATTCCGAATCTTCCCTCAGTGGCTCCCATTTCTAGGAATAGATCATGCATTTTTTTAGCTTTTGTACCGTAGGAATCGCTATCTTCTATACCCGCAGTCAGTACTAACACCTCTCTAAGGAATGGATTAGCAGTATAAGTATCATCACCATGACCAGCTAAGTCAACATAATTCCCGCAGTGAATCATTCCATCAGAATATAGCGGACAACCGCCCAGCGTTGCAATGCGAGATGCGTAATCATCATAGACTTCTGGATATTTTTCTTTCAATTTTTCCAGATATGCTGTAATTTTTGCTTGTTTATCGGATTGGGTTTCAGTTTTCGCTTGGAAATATTCCAGAGCTCCTCCTTCTCTAGCAACGACATTATTATCAGCCAATGCCTTATAATAGTTTTCTAAAGTTGTTGTTTTGCCGTCAGTGGAGCCGATTGTACTGCAGAATTTAGCCAAAAGGCTTTCCAATTTTGAATCGTCTGTTGCAATGCTTTCAATTTCGTCACACCAATCGTACATGACTTGGTAATTGTTACTATCATCATAAGGAATTTCTGACAAACCAAACATTTGCAAGAATTCATCTTGTGCGTACCCACGAAAGCCTGAACCAGCAGAAATACCTTGAGATTGATTATATGCAATACTTTCTCTATGCGATGCTATACTTGATTTTGCTGCATATACAGATTTGAGTAAATATGTTTTTAAAGCTTCTTTAAATTGGTTGCCAACTACAACATTGTCGTTTTCATCAATTTCAACAGAAAAGACTGGAATTGATTTATCACCAAAATATTCATAATTTTGATATTTCAAAATTTTATTCTTGAAATCGTCAATTGTTGCTTGGTCAACTTTTGATGCACTTTTTTGGATATCTTCTTCTGTCACGGTGATTCCGCCAACTCCCATTGGAGTGTACTCAAAAACATCGTTGCTGGCATAATAATTTTCCACCGGACAAGGAATTGTAGCTTTTTCAAAGAATTTTGAGCATATAGTTTCTGGGCAATAGGAGCGGTTAGGAAAAAGAATATCACGAGACTTGTAACCTTTATAATCTGTTTTATAAGTTACGCCATCTTTTTCATAATATCCATCTACAGAGGTTTTATGATATCCATAACATAATGCCAAAAACAATCTTTGGTTGTCATGAGTTATGCCAGGCACAGTTACACGTTCATCTCCTTTAAAACTCCATACCTCTTGATTCAAAGCTTTGAGGCAGGTAGAACGTTCCTCTATACCGCTATAGCTCAAAGTATCTTCTACATACTCATTTTTTGCTGCATCCCAGAGATAAACAGTTATTTCACCGCGGAGGTTATCCTTGTAGTAAATGCCTTTAACAGAAGTTGCTGTCGTTCCTGCAGGCTGTGCAGCAGGCTCTGTATCGTAGACCTTAACTTCATAATTATTAGCGAGTCGAACCACTCCCTTATTAACATCATAGGTATATTCTGCACCATTTGTACTGCTGTTAGCAGTGCTGTCGGTTTTTTCATATGAATTTGATTTTTTGCCAGTAGCATAAATCGAACCGGCATCAATCATATCCTGAGTTACAGATGCTCGAACAAATTGGCGAGTCTTTTCATCAAATTTATAAAGCCAATTGCCAATAGCACGACTTCCCTGTGGGACTTTTCTATCTACAAATATTCCATCAATATTTGTTGGCAAAAAGTCTAGCTTGTGTGCATAATATAGTATCATGAGGTCTTTTTCAATATATTCGTTCTCTAATGGCAAACCATCTAAGTTCCACTCTCCGCCATATTCGACAAAGTGACCTGCGGCATAATTATCACTATCCCAACCGTTTGGTAATGTACGTTCTATATATTCACTATTTTTTGCATCCCAAATATATATTGTAACTAATTCATTTTCATCATCACCGCTAGGACTTCCGTTGGTAAATTTTGCAAGTACGCAATTGTCACTATCATTCAAACTACTAGTTCCTTCAGGCTGATCTGCCCACCGTCGAGGATAACTATGATAAACTACAATTTCACCATTGGCTGCTGATACTGTATTAATATTATTACTTACGTTTTCCGGAACACTATTCCTCATGTTATCAAGTATTTTTTTACCCTGAGTAACCTCCTTCATAAGTGTACCGTAAGCTTTTTCACATTCATTGTAAGTCGGCCATTCAGCTTTCTTTATATAGTCTGAAGCTTCACTGTGTTTTACGTTGGTAGAAACTGCATTATAATATTGTTCCAGACTTAATGTTTTCCCGTCTTTAGAGCCGGCTTTTTTTAAAAATTTGCTTACTTTTTCTCTTATTGTTGCTTCATCATCATTTACAGAAAATCCAAACGCTCTCATATATCCGGTAGGGTTTTTGTCTGTTTGTTGAGAAAGATATTTTTGGATCAATTCAATTGACTTGTCTGTATACTCTATATTATTGCCATCAAGTTCAACATAACACTCAGGATATTCACTCTCTTCTCCAAAGTAACTTGCGAAAATTCCTACATAATAAGAATATAAATCATCTGCCGAATCGGGATAGCACCCTTGTTCATAAAAATAAGCCTCTTTACCTTCCCAGGTTAACACAAAGCCACCATCGTTATTAAAGTAACCTGGAAACATGTCCGGATGATCATTAACAAAATCAATTTCTTCTTGTGTTAATTTAGCTTTTTCTTCTTTATCCATAACACCATGTCCAAAATATTTGAAGAATAGCATATCAATTTCATCGTGATAATAAAAGATGTACCCCCTAGGAATACCATCGGGAAGATCTTTACACGGAATAGCAACTCCTTCATATTCCGGAAAGGATGTTCCGCAATACGGAACATTCCATTTAAAATTATTATAATGACTTTTCTCTCCGGTAACACTTATAGAATCCTCGGTCTGTGTATTTTTGATATCATCAACCTGTGATGCTGCTGCATCCGTAGCACATTTGAGAGTATACTTTTGATCGTTCATGTCAAAAGTTACAGTAGTCATTCCGTTGTTCTCACTCACTTGAATAGAAGTCGCGCCCTTAGATTTTAAGCCTCGTTCAAGTTCTGAAACAATTAAATCCCCGTTTAAGAAAAGCTCAACAATCTGCGAGAAGGCTAAATCCTCTACTGTACCATACCAAATATCATTTTTCTTTTCTCCTGCTACGAAAGCTGACTGTAGCAACGAATAGTAAGTATTGTCCTTTGTATAATAATCATCACGTACACATTCAGAGGAGTATTCTGCACCATCGTCTGCAACCGTGGTCTTTATCCACTGCATACATTTTCTTTCTTTGTTGTATATCAATTCTTCAGACCATTCAGCATTAGGCCTAACCTCGCAAGCTCTTCGACCAATCGTTTTACCGCTGGTTATGTTATACAAATATCTTGCATTAATATCAGTCATTTTCGTCTCCTTTTACTTCTTTTGCGCGAGTAATGTTATAGCAAATAAACTCTTTTTCATCTTCCAAGCAAACTCTAAAAAGGTTTGCAGATTGCACAATTACACACTTTGCATTTTCCAAGTTAATAAAATTTACATCATTCGTAATATGAAAATTTTCTTTTGCAAGTCTGTGAGCTTCTGCAATACTTGTGATTCCATCAAAAATCTTGAGTTTTTCCTTTAGTTGTGCAAGTTTTTCATCAGCATTATCAAAATTACTGTTCTGGATTAAATATGCCTTTGCTTGCATTATATCGTTGCTTTTGTTTTTCATAACTTAGCTCCTAATTTTTCTATACATTTGTACAATAATGTAAAGAAAAAATTGGGCTCAAATCCAGTTATAGCGTCATTTCCTACAAATGAATAAATCTACTGCGCGAACGTG
>CAZCZF010000085.1:0-6954 GCA_964503025.1 uncultured Vampirovibrio sp.
ATTTAAATGGAAGAAAAGCACAAAACACAACCAAATTTTAAAATTTTATAACAATTTATTCACTTATTGAGATATTAATCTATTAACTTTAAAGAAAAATGGATAAAGAAATTTTTTACAACTTAATAGAAACTCTGGACAAGGAAATTAAGGCTTACACCAAGCTGAAAGTGTACTTTGAGGCGAAAAAAGAACTTTTAAAAAGTGCCAAGCCCGATGATTTAGGAGTTTTGGATAACAAAATCCTTGCTCTTAACAATTCGATAACAAATCTTAACAATCAAAGAAAAAAAATTGCAATTGAGATTACGGGAGAGGATGCAAACATGTCGCGCCTAATCCAAGCCGCAGAAGAGTTTGCGCCCGAATTCACAGAAGCATTAAAAGAGAGAAAAGTAAAGATTTGTAACATTATTCCTCAATTAGCGTTATTAAATGAGCAAAATGTGGAATTACTAAAGCATGGCATTATAATTTCCAACAAGATGTTGGAGTCAATTGTAAATGCTTTTGCTCCTCAAGGATGTAATTACAACGGAGCAGGTAAAGCAGATTCGCATGAATATGACATGTGGACAGTAAACGAAGAAATATAAGAAGCAAGTATGCTTCGGTCAACAAATGATTGCGAAATCTTTGGAACACACAAGAATGAGGTAAAACATGGTTAGCTTATTATCATCATTAAACATGACATCAAACTCGCTTTCGGTAAACGAAAAAGCGATAAGTGTTGTTTCTCACAACGTTGCAAATATGAATACCGAAGGGTATCATAAACAGCGCGCTAATCTTGTCACTCGTAATATTTCCGGCGCAATCGGAGATAATGTTTATAATCAAGTGCGTGCAAACGGCGGTGTTAAAATTGCTAACATTATGCGCTACAGCGACGGATACTTAAGCAATTATTACAGAACGCAACTTTCTGAACAAAGCAAATTAGAACAACAACTGGACGGCTTAGGAGACTTAGCCGAGATTTTAAACGACTTGGACGGAAACGGTTTGGATGGTGCTCTTGCAAGTTTTTATGAAGCGTTGAATAACTTGAATGAATACCCTGCAAGCTCTACTGCAAGAGTCAATTTTATCGAAACAGCAAAAACGTTGACTTCTACAATGAATGCAAAATATGAACAGTTGCAACAAAATACGACTGCAGCACTCGGCGATGGCGAAACAGAAGATAGTCTAAAAAATTCAAAAATTTACATGCAATACTCTAATTTGAATAACAAATTAGAAGAACTAGCTAGCGTTAATAAAGCTCTTCAAGTTACTCAAACAGGAACTCTTGAAGCAAACAACCTGCTTGATAAAAGAGATTTGTTATTAAATGATATTGCACAATTTACGGATATCACGGTAGAGGAAAAACCAAACGGTTCTGTTGACGTGTACACATCTGACGCTATTCTTGTAAAAGGTGCTAAAGTTAAGTCTAAGCTTGAAATCCAAACCGCAAAAGCATTTTGTGCGGCACAAAACCCTCCAATCGCATATCCTGACGATTGGAAAGCAATGGGTGGTGAAAACGCAGTTATAAGTCTTGTTGACCCTGAAACAGGCAATACAAATGTAGCAAATGCTAACTCCATCTTTACTTCAGGAACTATCGGCGGGCTTTTGCATTTTGCAACCGATACCGGCAACGGTGAAAACGGAATTAATGCAGGCACGGTAATGAATGGACTTGATACTCTGGCTCAAACACTTGCTGATATTTTTAATGAATTAAACACTCGTGAAGGTGCTTATTGTATCAATCCGGATGACACAACAAAACTAAAAGAAACAAATGATGATAATTTTATATTTATCGGGCCAAATGGCGATGGAACGGGAATTACTGCCGGCAATATCCAAATAAATCCGGAACTGTTTACGGAAGATGGCTGTTGGAATTTGTCTTGCGCATTTTTTAACGACCCTGCAAACTTTGATGAAAATGCTATAGGCAATGCTCTTAACGTTGAATCAATGCTAGGAACGCGAAATGAAAAAAGAAATGAATTAAATGGAACTTCTTTGGAAGATTTCTATACAAACCTTGTCGGCAAGGTTGCATCAGCAGGAAACAATCTTCAATCCTTGTATGATACACAATGTGAAGTTGTTGAATCAGTGAAAAGCAAAATTGACTCTGCAACCGGAGTTGATTTGAACGAAGAATTAGTTGACTTAGTTAAGTATCAAACTGCTTATGCAGCAGCAGCGCAGGTATTCAACACTTGCAATTCTTGTCTTGACACATTAATGACATTAGGAGGTTAATTATGGTAAACAGAATTTCTACAAGCGGAAGATACGCACAATTAACCGCTGATATGCAAAAAAACCTTTTCAATTACAACAAAATTACTCAACAATTGGCATCAAATTGTAAGTTAACATCAATTAGTGATGATCCGATTGCGGCAGTAAACATTTTGAATACAAATCGACAAATCGGTCAGATAAGTACATTTGCGCAAAACGTAGAAATGGGCATGACGGAATTAAGCACTCTTGATGATGTAATGGATCTTGCGACCGGATATCTTTCCAATGTTTGGGATAAAGCAGTTCAAGCCAACAACCAAACATACGGCTCTACATCATTAGCTGCATTAAAAGTAGAAGTTGACGAAAATATCAAAACGATGGTTGACCTTGCTAATACTGAATACAATGACAACTATATTTTCGGTGGGACAAACACAAAAATTACACCTTATGAAATAGACGAAAACGGTAACATCATTTATCGCGGTACTCCGCATGACAATCCTGATTACATCAGACAAACAGAAGTAGCAGACGGTGTATTTGAAACAATTAACACCACAGGTGATAAAGTTTTTGGATATTATAAGGCTATTCAGGAACAAACTGCGGATGGCAAAAATGTTTTTACTGATACGGACGGTAAAAAAGTTATTGAAACGATAGACGCGAACGGAAATAAAACATACGCTTACGAAGACGGCACCGCATACGCAGGCGATACTGCCGATTTGAAAGTTTCTGTAGCAGATGAAGAATACTCCGGTGTAATGGGAGCGATGAAACGACTCAGCAACGCTATTCAAATGGTATTAGACGGCGACACGGAAGAAGGTTACAAAATGATGAATGAAACCCTCGACCAGTTCAAAGATTCCCTCACAGACATTACCACCGAACAAACAAAATTTGGTGGAGTGTATAATCGTCTTGAAATGACCGCATCTACACTTGAAACAAATGACGCAAACCTGACTTCATACTTGTCTCAACTTAAAGATGTTGATTGGGCAACCGCAATTACGGATTGGATGCAAGCACAATACGCTTATCAAGCAAGCTTGCAAGTATCATCCTCTACAATGGGAATGAGTTTACTGAATTATCTGTAATACAAAAAATTTAGTCTACAAATTTAATATACTTACCATTTTTAAGGACACTTTGCTGTCCTTTTTGTTTATGTAAAAAACTCTGTCTTTTTCTTTGTTTGTTATATAATTGTTTCATTCGACAGTTAATAGGGAGAAAAGTATGACAAAGAATGTAATCTGTATCAAATGGGGAACAAAGTTCGGTGCTGAATATGTAAATAAACTTTATGGCATGGTAGAAAAAAATCTTAAATTGCCACATAGATTTGTATGTTTTACGGATAACGCGGATGGACTTGCAGAAGGAATTGAAGTTCGCGAGCTTCCGCCTTATGAAGATAATCCAAATATTGGTGATAAAGGTTGGAGGAAACTTTCTCTGTTTAACGAAAAACTTGCTGACTTGGAAGGCACTGCACTGTTTTTAGATTTAGATATTGTCATTAGAACAGATCTAACTCCTTTTTTTGAAGAAGAAGGTGACTTTTTAATTGTTAAAGACTGGGATTTCCCTGATGATATAATCGGTAATTCTTCCGTGTTCAGATTTGAAGTCGGAAAACATCCCGATGTTTTGGAAAACTTCTACAAACTCGGAAATGAAATCAGACACGATTACAAAAACGAACAAGCATTCTTGTCTTATGAAATGCACAGAAAAGGAATTTTGAAATACTGGAGCAGTGATTGGTGTGTAAGTTTTAAACGCAGTTGCTTACAACCGTTCCCACTTAACTTCTTTAAGATGGCTAAAGACCCTGAGCAAGCTAAAATTATCGTATTCCATGGCAGACCGACTCCTGAACAAGCCTACAAAGGTTTCGCGGGAAAAGGCGGGCTACGCTACGTTAAACCTACAAAATGGTTGGATAAATACTATGTGTAAGGAATAATTAAACAATGTTGCTTTTAGAAATTTTAATGACTATTTTATTCATGCTGTTCTTACCATTTTATTTTGTAGAACGAGTTTTACATAAAAAATCTCACGGATGGAAAGAAAAATTCGGCGGAGTATTAAACGGTTGGAGTGGAAATATAAGAGCTTGTAGCGACCCTTTAAGTGACAAACCAAAAGTAATTATGCTACACGGATGTTCGGTCGGAGAAGCTCTGGCTCTCGAAAATCTTTTAAAAGCAATTCGTGCAAATTTCCCTGATTATAAAATTGTTGTTACAACTTCTACTTGCGCAGGTCAAGAAATTGCACAAAAGAAATACGGCAAAATTGCAGATTATGTAACCTATTTCCCGTTTGACAATCCGATTCCTGTAAACAGATTTTTAGACAGAATAAACCCTTCGGCGGTATTAATAGTGGAAACCGAAATATGGCCATACTTTGCATATAGTTGCAAAAAGCGCGGAATACCACTCTCGATTATAAATGCTCGCATTTCAGATCTTTCATATCCGTCTTACAAACGTATGAAGTGGTTTTTCTCAAAAGTTTTGAAAAATTATACATCGGTTTACGCACAAAGCAACGAGGACAAAGAAAAATTTATCTCAATAGGTATGCCTTCCGATAAAGTTGAGATGATGGGAAATCTAAAGTTTGATATTGGGGTAAATAAAGAGGATGATTTTGTTACCGGCGACTCTAAATCAAAAAACTTAATTGATATCGGACAAGAAGGTTACAGGGTTTTTCTTGCCGGCAGTACACATAAGCCGGAAAATGAGATTGTTATTTCAACATATAAGCAACTAAAAGAAAAACATACAGATTTAAAAATGATAATTGCACCAAGACATTTGGAACGCGTGGGAGACATTCGAGAATTACTCGGCAAATACAATTTGTCTTACGCTTTACGTTCAAAAAATGAAAAGTTTTCCAATGAAACAGATGTGCTTATTCTTGATACATTAGGCGAACTTAAAAATATGTATTCGGCTTGTGACTTGGCTTTTGTTGGAGGAAGCTTTAATAAAACCGGTGGACATAATCCGTTGGAAGCTACAATTTTTGAAAAACCTGTCGTTTCAGGTCCTGCTGTTTTTAACTTCAAGGACATTTATGATATTTTATGCAAATCTCAAGCAGGAAAGGTTGTTAAAACTCAAGCTGAAATGTTTGAATATCTAAACGCACTGCTTAGTGATAAAGATTTTTACGTTCAGACAAAAAGCGCATGTAAAAAAGTCTTTGAAACACAACGAGGCGCAATAGATTTTGTAATCAACAAGCTTAAAACGATATAATTACAAGGTTTCTTTCATAAACCTCTTCCAAAGGCAATGTATAGCTTATTATTTCCTTTACTTTTGCATTGTATTTCTTAAGCACTTCTTGTGCATTTTCAATTTCTGTTAAAGCTTTTTTAGACTTATAAGCTACAAAATATCCATCTTTTTTTAACAAAGGAAGCGCATAACTACAAATTTTTCCCAAGTCCGCAACAGCCCGACTGGTAATTATATCGTACTTATTGCCTTTTAGGTTTTCGACCCTATCACAAACAGTTGATAAGTTCCTTAGCCCCAATTGTTCTTTAACTTCGTTTACTGCACCGATTTTTTTTCTTATGCTGTCAATTCCGATGATATTCAAATTCGGGAACTCAATTGCCATCGGGACGCAAGGAAAACCGCCTCCACAGCCAATATCCAACACATTCCCTGCTAAAATTTTATATTTATCAAAAAATAATTTTATAGCAACTGAATCATAAATATGCTTTTCAAACAAATATTTCTCATCGTTTTTGGAAATAAGGTTATGTTTTGCATTTTGCTCTAAAAAAGCTTTTTTATATTCTGTATAATCTGCAGTAATTTCAAACTTATCCATATTTTTTCTCTATATCATCAAACACTTCGGAATCCATACGAAGTTTCATGTCTTTTATTCTGTTTTCAATTTTTGTTATATCAACCGTACTACCAAAAGATTGCGCCAATCTTCTGGCTTTAAAATATTCTATTAGTGCTTTTTTATTTAATGAAATATTATTGTAGTAATAATCGCCCAGTGCCAAAGTCGCTTTAAGCAAGTAAAAATCTTCATTTATAAACTCGGCACTTTGTCTTGCTTCCTGCAAATATTCCAACGCTTTTTTATTACGCTCTTTTATGCAAATTTTTGCCAGATTTGAAGCATTATAGAAAATTCCGTCATAATTATTATTTTCTTTTTCAATTTTATACGCTTCCAAAAAACATCCGCGAGCATCGGAATAATTAGAATTATCAAAATAGCAAGAACCCATATTTGAATATGCTAAAGCTTTATACGCATTATTCCCGCCGACTGAAATACATTTGTTATAATATTCAAAAGCTTCTTTTTCGCAATGCTTATCGTCATTTGCCAAGGCAAATTTAAAATACAATTCCGCACGTGTGGCGTCATTCGTATTTTCATCCAAAGATTCAATTGCTTTTTTGTAATATGTATACGCTTCTTCATCGTTTTCCAACGCAGAATAGATATTAGCCAACAGTATACACGCAGAAACCATTAAAGACTGAGGAGTATCTACCGAATAAATAACCTTCTTAATTGTCTCAATCGCCCTTTCATTCTTGTATGTTTGGAAATACAAATCCGTCATTTCGTAATATAAATAATTAAGATTTATTACTT
>CAZCZF010000086.1:0-6712 GCA_964503025.1 uncultured Vampirovibrio sp.
GTTTCAAGTTTGGAAGAGAAATCTCAACAATTTCTGCTCCAAGAGATTTGTATGTTCTTGTTCAAATTTGTAAGAAAGATTAAACAACATTGCTTCTGTAAGTTGAGGTGTAATTACCTGTAATCCGATTGGCATACCATCTCTATCGAATCCGGCAGGGATTGATATTGCAGGAAGTCCGGCTAAGTTCGCTGAAATGGTTGCAATGTCAGTTAAGTACATTGCAAGCGGATCTTCTGTTTTTGAACCTAAGTCGAATGCCGTATTTGGGCAAGTTGGTGCGATAAGAGCATCAACTTGTTCAAAAGCTTTTAAGAAATCGTTTGTAACAACTCTTCTCATTTGCAAAGCTTTCTTGTAATAAGCATCATAGTATCCTGATGATAAAGCGTAAGTACCGAGCATTATACGACGTTTAACTTCCGGTCCAAAACCTTCTGCTCTTGATTTGCAGTACATTTCCAAAAGATTTTTTGCATCAGCAGTTCTGTGACCATATCTTACACCATCGAAACGTGCTAAGTTTGAACTACATTCTGCTGTTGCCAAAATGTAGTAAATTCCAATTGAGTGTTTCAAGTTTGGAAGAGAAATCTCAACAATTTCTGCTCCAAGAGATTTGTATGTATCAATAGCATTTTGGATTGCTTTTTGTACATCTTCTGTCAAACCTTCTTGTACCAATTCCTTAACTACACCGATTTTCATTCCTTTAATATCGTTGTTAAGGCTGTTTCTGTAGTTTTCTACAGGAAGTTTTAGAGATGTTGAATCGTGTTTATCGTATCCTGAGATAACTTCAAGAAGTGCTGCTGCATCTTCTACAGTTCTTGCAAAAGGACCGATTTGATCAAGAGAAGATGCGAATGCAATAAGCCCGTATCTTGAAACTTTACCGTAAGTTGGTTTCATACCTACGATACCGCAGAAACTAGCAGGAAGACGAATACTCCCACCGGTATCAGAGCCTAATGCTAATGTTGCTTCGCAAGATGCAACCGAAGCGGCAGAACCGCCGGAAGAACCTCCGGGAACTTTGTTTAAATTCCAAGGATTGTGCACTTTTTTGAATGCAGAGTTTTCGTTTGAAGAACCCATTGCAAACTCGTCAAGGTTGGCTTTTCCGACGATTGGAATATAATTATCTAATAATTTTTGTGTAACTGTTGCATTGTATGGAGAAACAAAGTACTCAAGAATTTTACTTGATGCTGTTGTTTTTGAACCAACAAGATTCATGTTGTCTTTAAGTGCAAGCGGAACTCCTGCAAGTAGCGGCAATTCCTCACCTGCTGCGATTTTTTCATCAACTTTTTTAGCTGTTTCTAGCGCAGTTTCTTCTGTTAAAGAGTTGAATGCTCCAAGTTTTTCATCAATAGACTTTATTCGTTCTAAAGAAGCTTTTGTAAGCTCAACTGCTGAAATTTCTTTATTTTTAAGTGCTTTGGATTGTTCCATTGCGCTCTTTTTCAATAATTCTAGCATAATTTCTCCTTCAATATCTCTTTTACATTATATCAAAAACAAAATTTTAATACATTCAAAAATAGCCTTTTTTAAAAGAGAAATTTAATGAGGGTTTGTATAAAACTAAAATTTTATTTTCTCATTTTTCCGTTCACTATTGTTGCGAAAACGCAACATGTTCGCGCAGGAGTAAGGGTGCAATTTTTTGCACCCTTACTCCTGCGCTTATGACATTAGTGTTGCAATTACTTCTTGAATTCACCCAATTCCTTTTGTAAATAAATATTAAAAAACTATGCAAATGCTTATAGAAATGTTATATAATATAGGTATATGTATATCGTCAAAAACTTGAAGGACTATAACCTGTCCCACAAGCAGCGTATTTTTGCGGGCTACTTGAAGGATAATGTGGATTCGTTTGTTTGTTATGAAAAAGTGACAAACCGCACTGCTATGCGCCGATATTTTGCACCTGACAACGATTTTATAATTTACAGTACTGCAGTAGCAGAACCAGCAGAGCTTCTTGCCAGAGCTGCAAGAAAAAGAGAAGTAGCAGGTTAAACAAAAATTCCCCCTCTTTGATAGAGTAATAATTCTTAATGATTTGCCATGACTTTACACTATTTGATAGTATATAGTGGTAATATAGTCATTTTTTAAGGGAAGAGAAATGAAATTTTTTAACATAAAGTTACTTGGCATTTTGGGAATGTTAATTTTCGCCGCAGTTTCACCAGCAGAAGCGGCTATGTCGTTTCCGAACATTAATATTGGCATGCAAACTGCGAACACTCCGCAAGATTTCACTAACGGTTTGCAAATTTTAATCTGGTTAACAATTTTAACTTTAGCACCAAGTATTTTAATTATGACAACCTCATTCATAAGACTTGTCATAGTTTTATCCTTGACTCGTCAAGCATTAGGCGCAGGAACATTACCGCCAAATCAGGTTATTACAAGTTTAGCCTTAATCTTAACATTCTTTATCATGGCACCTACTTTCAATGAAATAAATGAAAAAGCTCTACAGCCATACATGAACAACCAAATTACACAACAAGTAGCTTTAGATAGAGGTATTGAACCTGTTAGAAAATTTATGTTCAAGCAAACTCACGAAAAAGAACTTGCACTGTTTGTAAGAATGGCTAAAATTGAAAAGCCTAAAAACATGGATGATGTACCGACATACGTTCTTCTGCCGGCATTCATTCTGAGCGAATTAAAAACTGCTTTCACAATTGGTTTTGTTGTATATCTACCGTTCTTGGTAATTGATATTGTCGTATCTTCGGTCTTAGTATCAATGGGGATGATGTTCTTACCACCAACAATGATTGCACTACCATTCAAGTTAATTATGTTTGTTCTTGTTGATGGTTGGTATCTTGTCGTTAAATCGCTTGTTGAAAGCTTTGCAGGTGGCTAAGAATATAAAAAAAGCTTAATAAAGGAATAAATAATGAATCAGGACGTAGTAATAACACTCTTACAAAAAATGTTCATATTGACACTGGAAATCTCTGTACCAATCCTGTTGGTCGGTGTTGTATTGGGTTTGCTAGTCAGCATATTTCAGACTGTTACTCAAATACAAGAATCAACGCTTACGTTCGTACCTAAAATCGTAGGTTGCGTACTGTTGTTAATATTTCTAATGCCATGGATGTTTAGCGTATTTATAACAACCGTGAACGAATTTATGAGTATGATTCCACAGTTAATTGGCGGGGCATAATGTTTAATCTGGACGTACTCTTTTCAACTGCTAATATAATCTTGTTTATGGCAATTTTTACGCGAGTTGCGGGATTGTTTACGTCTGCTCCGTTATTTTCTACATACCCCATTCCTGCGCAAATAAAAATTTGGTTAGCTGCAGCAATTGCTTTTATACTATTTCCGATAGTTCAATATAACACAAGCTTTGTAGCGCCAAATTCCGTTCCCGCACTAACCTTAATATTGTTAAAAGAGTTTTTTATCGGCTTTGCTATGGGATATTGTGCTAACATTCTGTTTGTAGGAATTGAACTCGGTGTTAATATGTTTGCCGTGCAGATGGGGCTCTCCGCCGACCAAGCGTTAAATCCGACATCAGGAGGGCAATCACCTGTTATTACCCAAGCTTATACCTATCTTGCAGCCATGCTTTTTATTGCATTAGGCGCACACCAGTGGTTATTTTCTGCCGTATACAACAGCTTTAAAAGCATGCCGGTCGGATATACACTAACTTTTTCTCCGGAACTTGTCGGTCACATAGTAACAACTACAGGGCAAATGTTTGGAATAGGCTTAAGTATAGCTCTTCCGATTTTTGGAGTCCTATTTATCACAGACGTACTATTAGGTTTCACCTCTAAAATGATGCCTCAAATGAACATCTTTATGGTTTCATTGCCTTTAAAAATATACTTAGGATTGCTTTTGTCCTTGATGTTTATGCGCCCGATGGCTGAATATATTGCAATGTTAATAGGACGTTTTCTTGAGCAAGTTGCTCTAATGTTTTAAATTAATGGTATAATATAAAGCATGGGTAATGACGCAGCAGAAAAAACCGAAGAAGCCACCTCCCGACGGCGAACGAAAGAGAGGGAACGTGGTAATATTTCTAAAAGCAGAGACATGGACTCTGCTCTTGTTATTGTCGCAAGCATTGCCTTGTTAGCAGTTTTTTGCAACAATATGTCAAACAACATACAAGGTATGATGCGTGAAACATTCTCTCATCTTAGTTATACTAACGTTGATACGAGCACAGTAATGGGAATACTCTTGCCATATTTTAAATATCTGGCAATAATCGTGCTTCCATTCTTTGTTTTGTTGGTTATTGCCGCAATATTTATCATTAGGCTTGATGTAGGGCATGTTTTTGCACTGGAAAAGGCTAAATTCAACCTAGAAAACCTTTCTCCAAGCAGAATGCTACAAAACGCAAAAAGAATGTTCAATCCTTTTGAACCGCGCTCTCTGGTAGAATTAGCAAAATCAATTCTTAAAATTGCAGTTGTTGCAGCCTGCGGTTATTCAGCAATTAACAGCAGAAAAGGCGACTTGCTCGGATTAGTCGGACTTGAAGTTCCTATATCATTAAACATAATAATCTCCATATTAATCAATATGATTATAAATATGTGTCTTGCGATGCTTGTTTTGGGTTACTTGGATAAAAAATACCAAAACTACGAATACGAAAAATCTATCAAGATGACAAAGCAAGAGGTTAAAGACGAGCATAAAGACACAGAAGGAGACCCTAAAATTAAAGCAAAAATCAAGTCCATCCAGATGCAAATGGCTCGTCAGCGTATGATGTCATCAGTTCCGAATGCGGACGTAGTTGTTACCAACCCAACCCACTATGCAGTTGCAATCAAGTACGATAAGACAAAAGCTCCTGCGCCACTGGTTGTTGCAAAAGGTGTAGATTACTTGGCATTCCAAATCCGAGAAATTGCCAAAGAAAACAATGTTCCAATCGTTGAAAACCGACCTGTAGCCAGAGCTTTATACAATACAGTTCCGGTAGAAGGAATGATTCCTTCCGATTTATACGTTGCTGTTGCTGAAATACTCGCTTATGTTTACAAGCAGAAAAACAACATCGAATAATTTTATTGTTTTCGCTAAGCGCGTCCACAAATTACTTTAATTACATACTGCACAAGAATTGCAAATTCCCACAAGAAATGTTTATGCTTGATGTAGTACAAATCATACTCAAGACGTTCTTCAGCTGTTGGGTCAGATAGATTTATCTGCTGCCATCCGCACCATCCGGGGCGAACCCAGTTTCTGCATTCCCAGAAATGGAGTTTTTCTCTGTTTTCATAATAAACTTCTTCTCTTACAGGACGAGGTCCTACAATACTCATTTCTCCACGCAAAACATTAATCATTTGCGGAAGTTCGTCAATATGATATTTTCTTAATATTCTGCAAAACGGCATAATGCGCTTGTCGTTCGTACTGATTTCATTCAAATCATCATCAAAGTCATCCTCAACCTTATCTTGGTACATAGTTCTGAATTTAATCATCTTGAACGGCTTACCGAGCTTGCCAATTCGTGTTTGCGTAAAGAATATTGGTCCGAAATCAGAAAGCTTTATTCCTATAACCGCTATAATAGAAAGCGGAAGAGTTACGAGCATTATGGCTATTGAAGCTAAAATATCACACAAACGTTTGATATACGCAAACAACAAAGCTTTTTTCTTAACACAAGAATAGAATAGCCAGTTTACAGTCATCTTAGAAACAAGATATTTGTGCGTAATCTTTTCATAAAATTTCGGCATTCTCCAAACCTTCACACCAAGAGGAATACCTTTTATTAAATCGGTTAAAATAGCAGAATCCATACGAGATTTTACCGCGATAATAACGATTTTAACATTGTTATCTTTTATTACGGCATCAGAGTCACAAGTCAAGCCCAAAATCGGGATAGAAGAATCTTCGTCCTCTAAAGTGTTCATGTTGTCATCGAGGAAACCTGCAACTCTCATTCCCAACTCAGGACGAGCTTGGATTTCTTCTGCAATAAGCTTTCCGTCCTGTCCTGCACCAACGATAAGCACATTCTTAACCGTGCGGAATTTTTTGCAAAGAGTAACCAAAATTCTTGCGAGAATAAGTCCGGCAAAAATAAACACAGCATTCAAAACAACCAAAAGCACCGCTATAAAAGCATTTGCATACAAACAAACAGGAATACCCGCAATGACATTCGCAACCGTAACCGCTTCAAAAAGAAGATATATATTCTTTGCAGAATTTACACCGGTTTTATAAGCACCTTTTGCATAAAGAATAATCATTGTTAATGCTAAAAACCATAAGACAACCGCCCACAAAAGCGTATTCGGAATAAAACCGATAAATGCAAACGTAGTAGAAGCTGCAATGATAATAGCGTCAATAATTGCTAATGCGCAAACAGATTTTGATATAACAGGCATAAACTCTCCTTGGATAAAAGACTCATTTTAACTATTTTATTATAACACATTTGGGGGTGGAAAGGTAGTGGGAGAGTTAAATTTTATTACAAGAAGAGAATTGAGGGGTTGGAGGGACAGCCACAACTGTCCATTATAAATTTTATCGGTATAAATATGCAAATAAACCAGTCATCCTGAAAGCGTAGAAAATAAGGATGACTTTTTAATAAAACGGGTTAAGCTTTGAAAAATATTTAATACCTTTTATTACCTTTTTTCAG
>CAZCZF010000087.1:0-6619 GCA_964503025.1 uncultured Vampirovibrio sp.
TAAATATTTTTTATAAAAATATTTCCATACTTTTGCATTATTTTAATACTGCCTTTAATTCTTCAATCCAACCTTTTGCGTTTTGTTTCTCATCAAACCAATATTCATTAAGCAAAGGAGTTATTTCATAATCAACAATAGAATTTAACCACTCATCAGACACTATTGAATCTTCTGTGCAGAAATAACTATGTCCAATTTTAAAGCCCTCACCCAAAGAATCATCTTTCGCAATAGCATCATTTAATTTTACAACCTTATCAATCAAGGCTGCGAATTTATCATTGGCTTTATTTCCAATATATTCTTTAAACTTATCTAATTCAAAAGCAGGTTTAAATTCATAAAAAGCGAATCTTCTTCTTAATGCATAATCCATCATCGCAAGGCTTCTATCAGCTGTATTCATCATACCTATAATATAAACATTGCTTGGCACGCTGAATTGTTCGTCTTTATAAAGTAACTGCAAAGAAGAACCTCTTTTATCTGCTTCAATTAACATAAGTAATTCGCCAAATATTTTGCTTAATTTACCTCTATTAATCTCATCTATGATAAAGAAATATTTGTTTTCTAAGTCATTTTCAGCCTTTTTGCAGAAATTATAAAATGGTCCATAAGATAATTCAAAACCTTCATTTTTGGGTCTATACCCCATAATGAAATCTTCATATCCATAACTTTGGTGGAATTGAACCATTTTAACTTTATCAATGTCTTTTTTGCCAATGATAGAATAAGCCAATCTTTTTGCTGTAAATGTTTTACCCACACCCGGAGCACCTTGCAAGATGACATTTTTCTTTTTTAGCAACAGGTTTTTTAATACATCATATTGTGTTTCACTCATAAAGACTTCTTCCAAGAAGTCATTTTCTGAATATTCTTCATACTCAAAAGAATCTTCAATTGTTAAATCAAAAAGTTTTTCAATATTATTAACATATTCCGTATAATCTGTAATATCTGTCAATGTTTTAACTACATTATCACCTTCAGGAGAATTCCATTCCCCTTTATGAGTCCAATCAACTTGTCTAAAACTCTTATTAAGGTTTAATTTATCATCGTATTCATAATCCCCTGTAATAATCCCTCTGCCTACAATTAAATTATTACCTTTTTTAACATAGACAATGTCCCCCTTTTTTAAAGTGTTGGCAAATTGCCAATTGGTTAATGCATTATTAGTAGGGTTTTTACCACTATTTTCATACATTTCAACTAATGCGTTTTTAATTTCTGTTTTAGAACTGTATTGAGATAAATTGCCCAATTTATCCCAACTGATTGCCATTATTCCTTTGTTGTAGAATTCTTCCCAATATTTAGATTGTTCACCAGCTGAAAACATCCAATAATGCGTTTTTTCAATTTCATTACCATCAAGAGAGTTGTTTAATTTAATGGCTACATCTTTTTGATTTTCCAAACCTTGAATTACAGATTCAAAATTATCATATACATTTTTTCTTGTTTCTTCATCTATGGTTATACTATTTGAAACTTTAGAACCTTTATAGATGCCTGCCAATAATTGATTATTATTGATTTCACAAAAAATTTGAACGGCATTGTTGTAGTTATTTAATCGTGCAGGGTATAAAGAAATCCAAGTTATTTGTTGACCTTGATTTTGACAACCATCAAAATCAACTATTCTAGTAATATATTCATTGAGGTTTAATCTTTTAATTAATTCGTCACCAATGACATTTAAATAAGTCTTTGTCGTCTTTTTTAATTCTCCATTATAGAAATATACATAAAATATTCTAAAAGAGTCTTTCCAACTATGAAATGGATCTCCATTGTTTTTAGAGGTGTAAGTTCTAATAATTTCTAAAGTGTTGGCTTCTAAATACTCTTCAAAGAATTTTGTATTTTTCTGATTAAAATTATCTTTTGCATCTTGAACGAATTGTTCGTTGATAACCTTTCCATATTTAACACATTTAAGAATAAATAAACGTAATATATTCAAAGGTCCTGTAGAATCTTTGTAAATATCTAGAACAACATCTAATTGTTGAGAATTCTTTAAATTATTTATTTCGTTATAAAGATATTCTGTATCAGATGAAATGCGATTAAAAAAGTCGCATTTTTCTTTTAAAAATGAAATATATCCATTAAAATCCACACTTTTCACTTCCATATTATCCATAAACACCCCTTTTTTATTTTATATTATCATAAAAATTTGCTCCATTTATTCTCTACAAACAAACCCAAGTTGAAATTCTATCCAAAAATCTACTATCTTTGTGTGCGTGATTTGTTAGTAACAAAATTATTGAATTTGTACTTCTAGACAAGCCTTCAAGCCTGCAAATAACACTTTCGAGTTTGCCTTTGTGATCCCAATCTTCAGCAATATCAATAAGTTGTAAATTATCAATAACAACCATGGCTCTTGTGTCGGTATATTCATTTCTAAATTTATTTGTTAAATCTTCGATATCAGAAAGAAATGTAGTATTATCCGATATTACAATTGGAGCTTCTGTAAATAAACCCATTGATTTATGGGGAAAAGATTTATTTGGTGGCAAGGGAAAAAGCCAAAGGCAATGATATTTATACATTCTTACTACATAAATTCAGCGATTTAAAATTAACTGATAAATCCTTTGATAAAAAAGGCTTTGACTTGCAAGAATACACAAATCAATCATTTGGAGTTTATCATGGGGAAGTCCTTAATGTTGAATTATTGTTTAATGAAGAATTATCTCAAGAGGCAAGCAAATATAACTTCCACCCAACTCAAGCCGGTAAATTTAATGATGACGGAACGCTTTCCAAGCCATATAATTTATTGCATCATATTGAGAACTTGACGATACAAGACAATCGTCATCTTCAAAATCTGTTAATATCGGCATAATATTTTCAGAAAATTCAACTTTTCTCAAAAAGTCTGATTTACCATTTTCATCCTTTGGTGCATCAATTATTGTTTGCGTAGGCAATGAGTTTGTTTTTTCTTCAACTGCCGTAAAGTAATTAACTTCTTTAACCAATCCGTCTTCAAAAACATATAAGCCAATATCTGAAGGTTTGGTCACTCTATCTACATTGTTTTGTAGCCTTAAATTAGGGCTATTGGTTAGAATTCTTGTGTCTGTAAATTCAATAAAGGCATTGATTGAGCCGATGATATAATTATTGGCAGCAGATCCCGGAGTCGAACAAGAAGCCTCAACAGAAACCTCTAACTGACCTGATTTCAAGATTACAGTTTGTGTGGTTTGGAAAATAAACAAGCCATCTTTAGTCTCAACTTCAGTTCCACTCGGAATTGTAAAATCAAAATCCAAAGCCTCATCAAGTTTAAACTTTAAAACTGTAACGGCTGAATTTGCGAGAAGTTTTCTTACACCCAAAGGCTCGCCAATATGTTCTAAAATATCAAGTGGTGCATAGCTCAACAAGTTTTTCTTTGCCGTTTCTTGAATTTTCATCCTTAAAATGGTTTCTCGATAAGCACCGACATCAACCATTAACCTCTCAATTTGTGCAGGCTGAAGAACTTTGCCAGACTTTTTTCATAAAGTTCCACCCACTCTTTAGTAATGGTTTCAGGGTTTCTTTCAATAAAATTAGGTTCAGGAAGTTGTGTCATAAATTAACCTCCACAGAATCTGAAACATTGCCATCACTTAATGACCATTGAACTTTTATATTGATTTGAGTTTGGTTGATTTCAACTGTAACGGCATCAACTTTTACTCGTGTTTCCCATAAAGTTATTGCATCAATGGTTTCTCTGATAATATTTGCCTTTGCGATATTTACAGGATAATCGACGTACTTCAAAATATCCGAACCAAAAGTCGGACGATGAGGCACAGAACCTTTTTGGGTTGATAAAATAACTGCGATGCATTGATTTATATCTTCAACACCTTCTGCGATGCTGCCGATTCCGTTTAATTTATACTGCCAATCTACATATGTAATTTCATTTAAATTTGTCATATATTCCTTTTTTTGATGTAACATTTGTCTAGGAGGTATTTTATGGTTATTACTTTAGATAAAGAGAACGAAATTCTTGTTAATAGTGCTATTCAAGAGGGATATTTTGAAACTCCAACTGAAGCTGTAAATTCTTTGCTTTTGTATCTTCTTGCTCACAACTTTTCTGATTCCTGTGAAGTGGATAATTGTAAAAAAGCGATAGAAAAAGCCTTTAAAACAAGAAACTTGGAATTACTAAAAAAGAGTTATGAAGAATTATCAAAATTAACTGGGGTTTGCATAATAAAATAACCTTTCTACATTGAATTATCCGGAGCCGATGTCGGATTTCCTTGATTACCTGTGTGAGTGTGGCCGTTGTAAATATCTCTCATAGCCTGCATAGAAGATTTTTTATCAGTAATATCCGTTGCTGATAAAATTCCGTCAGTATTTTCTAAAAAGCCTGTTTGATAAATATCACCGACAATATTTACAGTTTTAGCCACGATTGTGAGCATTTGGTTTTCTTTGTTGTATTCAATAAAACTGCCGTCTTCAAATTTAGCGATATGTTGGTCTTTTGTTATTCCAGGGACTTCATCAAGACTTGTATAAATTGAGCCTAGAATAACGCCATCTTCTGAATTTTCATCCATAAGACAAGCGACCTGCTCACCGACATCAACTATTGAATAAAATTTATCTTTCAAAGTTTTCTTTTGTAATATCGGAAGCCAATATGAAAGAATATTATCGTCAGCAAATTCAACACGTGCTTTTGCTGTTAAAGGATTAATAGCTGTTACAACACCAAACTTTAACACGATTTAACCTCCAAACCTGTTCCATAACCTGCTGTTCTATCAATAAAATGTCGTGTTTGAGTAATGTGATATTTGCCTGAAAAATATCCCAAGTCCTTTAACTCAACATTCAACCCTGCAACCAAATTCGGATTCCCAACTAAATCAATGGATCCCTCAATGGTATTGTTACCCTTTGCAAGAGCTGCTTTTGCCTTTAATAATGCTTGTTGTTTATTTTCGCATCGTTCATTGATTTTAAGAGTATCACCTTTGACACAGTTTTCATTTTTAGCAGTAGCAGTAATCTTTTTTCCTGTCTTTGGGTTGTGATAACTTACTGTTACTGATTTATAATTCTTGCTAGTTTTTTCTGTAAGAGTGATTCTTGATAAATCAGTTCTGTATAAAATCTTCGCAGCATCAGCACCTGTGAGTTTTTCTGTTTTATAAAAAACTAGATTTTCTTCTGCAATTTTGAAAATATATCCATATTGTTCAGCAAGTTTTTTCAAGAAAGTTAAATCACGTTCTTGGTTTTGAGTTATTCGTTCAACTCTCACATCTTCAATCTCGCCCACTAAAGTCAGGCTGTGTTTTTGAGCAATTTCTGATGCAATTTGCTTTAAGGTTTTATTTTCATAAGCAACAGAGTTATTTTGACGAAGTGCTTTTGTGATTCCGGTTGCTATTGCTTTTACAGTTAGAATATCCGGTGGGGTTGCAAACTCAATTTCATCAATTTCAAAGATGCCACAGTTTAATAATTTTTCGCCTTCATATCCGATAAAAACTCGAAGTGAATCGCCCTTTGATGGAATCCAAGAGCTTTGCCATAGATTTTGAGTATCATCAAAAGTAATAGTTATTTCATCACTTTGCCCATGTTCAAAGTCGGTGTATTCAATGTTTAACACCTGATTTGAAACATCCTTCGTGATGTCTTTTTGATTATATTCAATTTTGAAAATAGGGGTTAACATAATTTATCCTTTAAGTTGGAATAATTACTAGGCTTGACAAATATTTAATATGGTACATAATGTTGATGTACAACCTAGGAAACTCTTCCTGCACTTGGTATGCATAGAATCCTAGGTTTTTTCGTTGATATATAGACTTGACAAAATATAACTTGTAGTAAACAATGTTTGCACTAGGGACTGCTCTACTGCAACTAGATTATACTCAGTCCACCGTTCTAAAAGAAATAAAAATAGTAGCGGTTGCAGAGCTACTATTTTAAATAATTTCCTTGATATTTATACTTAGAAACCTTGACAAAAATGGATGCAAAGTAAACAATAAAAATGTAGAGAGTCTGTGGACAATGGGCATGTTATTCACAGAACACTGTTCTCTATGAGCAAGATAAAGAACTTAAAAGTAGTAGTACCACAAGTGCTACTACTTTTATTATTTAGTAGCCTTAATAATTATTCAGTTGTAAATGTGCAATTTTTAATTTTCCTTAACAATTAAAATACGGAAGGAATGCTGAATTAGAGTAAAAATTCAGACTTGATTTAAATAATAAACAGCAAAATTAAACTCAATTTAGCTTACAAAGGTTGAAAAATTGAGATAATAGGGTATAATATAAATAGATAGTTCTGATACGGTAAATCTCGATACCGAGACTTTAGGTCACAGAGGGATAATTCGAGTCCTCATAATCAGAACTATTTTTTTATGTTTATGTATCTTTTAATATCTTTTTGTAATTGTTTAATATTGGCTTTATGATATGTTGTTATAAAATTTTCTTTTCCATCTTTTGTATTTTTAACAACAAATTGGTATAAAGTGTTATCAATTTTAATATATATTAAGTTTTTTTCATT
>CAZCZF010000088.1:0-6593 GCA_964503025.1 uncultured Vampirovibrio sp.
AGTCGTAAGATGCGGTAAATCGTAGATTTACCGCATCTTACATCTTGTGTTATATTAGATTACTTTTTCCGTTTCCTAAAAAAAGTAATTGCTTGTTTAATATGTGTTTGAACTTGAACAAAAAATGTAAACTGTAACACTCTAAGCTATTTATGATAAAATTATCCTATGCAAAAGGGACAAATTTTTAAAATCCACTCCGATTTTTATTATGTACATTCAGGTACGGAAGTTTTTGAATGCAAAATAAGAGAAGTCTTAAAAAAGCAAAAACAAAAAATTTTTGTAGGAGATTACGTGGAATTTGAACATGGTGCGATTGAAAAAATACTACCTAGAAAAAATTTCATCACTCGCCCCGCTGCAGCAAATATTGATAGAGTCGTCATAATTTCAGCAGTAAAAGAGCCGGAGTTGAGTTTCACACAACTAAATCGTTATATCTCATTCGCAAAATACCACAATCTGGACGTTGTACTTTGTTTCAATAAAAATGACCTATCAGAAGACGACAAAATGATAGAAAAAGTTTTCTCTATATATCAGCCATTAGGCTATGATATTCTATTCACATCCGCCCTTGAAGGATACGGAGTGGATGATTTCAAAGAAATTTTACGAGGAAAAACATCCGTTCTTTGCGGTTCTTCCGGTGTAGGAAAATCCAGTCTCATAAACGCAATTGCACCTCACGTTAATCTTAGAACCAAAGAAATTAGCGAAAAGACTTTAAGAGGAACGCACACAACAAGACATTGCGAAATTATTTCAATAGACGAAAATACCAGAATTATAGATACCCCTGGCTTCAGTAATTTGAAATTCGATTTTCTCTTGCCAAACGAAGTAGATTTACTTTTTGATGAAATCGCTAAATACAAAGAGTTATGCAAGTTTCAGGATTGTTTGCATATTTCTGAAACCGGTTGCGCAGTAAAAGAACATTTTGATGAAATCGACGAGACCAGATATCAAAGTTACCTTGAATTTGTCTGTGAAGCAAAAGATTACAAAGAAAAAGTTAAATATCAAGGAATAAAAACAGAAAGCGCGCACAAGTTACATCACAACAAGACCGCTGTAAAAATTAGCTCCAGAAAAAGAGAGAGCGCAAGAAATACTCAAAAACAAAATATTTATAAGGATATAGACGATGAAAGAATTGATTAATATTGTGAATGAAGCTCTGGATGAATATATGCCGATATCTTATCCGGAAGATATATTCAAAGCCATGAAATACACACTTATGCTCCCAGGGAAACGTTTACGACCGGTGATGTGTCTTGAAACGGCAAGGATTTTGGGTTGTGATATAAAAAAAGTTTTACCTGCAGCATGCGCAATTGAAATGCTACACGTACAAAGTTTAATTCACGACGACTTGCCTTGTATGGATAATGACGATTTCAGAAGAGGAAAACCATCTAACCATAAGGTGTTTGGAGAAGCAAATGCTGTACTTGCAGGAGATGCTCTGCTTTCTTTCGCACCTCAACTAATCATTGAAAAATCTAAAGAACTTTCTATGACACAAATTGTACGGATTTTGCACGAATATACAAAATTTGCGGGCGCTTATGGATTAATTGCAGGTCAAGTTGTTGATATCGAATCCGAAGGAGGAAAATACGTTAAATCTCCGGAAGAAACACTGGATTTTATTCATTTAAACAAAACTGCGGTTTTATTCAGGTTTGCGGTAAGAATAGGCGCAATTGCAGCGGGTGCTGCTGACGAAGTCGTAAATGAATTTGATAATTTTGCAAAAAAGTTCGGACTTGCTTTTCAAATTTATGATGATATTATGGATGAAGTTTCTTCTTTTGAAGAACTCGGTAAGACAACCGGCAAAGATAAAAACAGCGGAAAACTTACCTATGTTTCACTTTACGGATTGGAAGAAGCTGAAAACAAATTCAATTATTTGATAAATGAATGTTGTGGTATAATGGAAAAGTATCATTCAAATGTCTTTGAGGAAATACTTGATAAGCTAAAAAGCAGAATTGGGAGCATTAAATGAATTTAGGAAATATTTACAATAGTGGTTTTGAAGTAATTTTTGTTGCTTTTTCTGGAATCATTCTTGCCCAATTAGTAAAATGTTTTTGGCATTTGTTAATCAAGCGTCGGCTTGATTTAAGACTATTTACAACAACAGGTGGTATGCCAAGTTCTCACTCTGCCGGTGTAATGGGATTATCAACAGCAGTTGGTTTGATACGTGGCTTTAACTCAATAGAATTCGCAATCGCACTTGGATACGCGTTTATAGTAATGTATGATGCAGCTGGTGTAAGACGTGCTGCAGGAAAGCAAGCTGCTTGTTTGAATAAAATTATCATGGATTTATACAAACAAGATTTAGCAGAAGCTGGCGGAAAACTAAAAGAACTTTTGGGTCACACTCCTTTGCAAGTGTTTGTTGGCGCATTATTCGGAATCGGATATGCGTACTACGTTCACTTACTTTTATCAAGATTAGTGTAACCCGTGTTTAAGATTTTTAAATCACCGTTTTTAAATATTCGATAATGTCGTTTGATTCGTACATTTGAATATTTCGATCCGTGTCGACTAAAAACGGAACTTGACGTTTGCCTCCCATCTTGATTAAAGCTTCTTCTGAGGTTTTATCAGAAATGTCAATTTTATTATACTTAATGCCCTTCTCATCCATAAAAGACATAACTTTTTTGCAATAACCGCAACTTTCTAAAATAAATAAATCAAACATATAATTTCTCCTAATCAATAAGTATTCTAGCCTTACAAAAAATAAAGTTCATTCCCCACTTATATATTTTTGTGGTACTATTGTCTTTGCGAGGTAAGTTATGTTAAGACAATTTTTAAATTCAAAGATACATAGAGCAACCGTAACGGATGCAAATTTAAACTATGTAGGCTCAATAACTATAGACGAAGAGTTTTTGGAACTTGCTAATATATTGGAATGGGAAAAAGTTGAAATATTGAACATAAATAACGGCGAAAGATTCCAAACTTATGCAATTAAAGGCAAACGCGGTTCAAAATGTTTCTGTCTGAATGGTGCTGCTGCAAGAAAAGCTCAAGTCGGAGACAAAATAATCATCGTAACTTACGCTGACTTAACTCCGGAAGAAATAAAAACACACAAACCAACAATTGTTCAGGTAGGAGAAAATAACATTATTGTCAGGCAATGATGTCTCTCATCAAATCATTAACAAAAGCAATTGCGGTAATACAACATTTATTCCAAAACGCAAAAAGAAAAAGTTTACAGTAGACATTCGGAACATGGGTGTTAACATTGACAAGAATGAGTACTATGAAATAAAACTCTCAAATTCTGCGCATCCAGAACGGGGATTGTAAGTGTGTTATAACACTGTTTAATCCAATATATGAACTCCCGTTGAAGAGCCTACACCGTAATTATTAACTCGATAACCACTTCGGAACGGTCCTGAGAATTCATCAATTGACTGATTACCAAAAGAACTTGGATATGGAGTTGTTGCAAATGAGGGCGAAAAAGAAGAATTAAACGCAGGTGTAAAACCTGTCATTTGTCCGGTAAAATAGTTACCTATGTTTTTTAAAATAGAATTACGCGTATTATTCGGGTTTGGTCTTGCAAGAATTGAATTTCGCACATTTTCATATCTTGTATCTATATCACCGCTTTGCACTGCACCAAATGCTTGCATTTCCAGACGTTGCAATCGTTCTAAATTGCTTTCGTTGCGAAAATTCCGGTTCATAGCATATTTTTCTAAAACATTAATATCAGAAAAATGTGATTGTGGTTGATATCTATGTCTATTGTATATTGGCGGATTATTATGCGTTCTCGTATAATAATTCGGATTATTATAATGGTCGTTATACTGATGATATGGGCACGTATGCGGTGGTAACTGTTGTATTACTTTGACAGTTCTTGGTTCTGCCGATACTTCGAGATTGCTAACAATGAACATTGCTATTGACAAAATGACAATTTGATACATAATAAATCCTCCATGCTGATAATAATGGAGTTATTAATGTTTTTGTATTGCCAAATCAGGTATTTTGATAGAATAAAAACAAAAATAGATTAATTCAGGTTATTTTCCCCTCTACCCCCTTGCAAAAAAAGTAAAATTCTATTAAGATATATGTATTAATATTAAGAATTTCAAATTTTTATAAATACAAGATTAAAGGTGGTCGCATGGCAGAGAATGAAGAATTGCAAGAGATGGGTTCAGAGGCGGAAGCTCGCCAAAAGATATTGGTAGCGGATGACGAAGCTAGTATCAGAAGAATCCTTGAAACTCGTCTTAAGATGGTTGGATACGATGTAGTAACAGCTGAAGATGGTGAAGAAGCCGTTGAAGTATTTAATAAAACAAATCCTGATTTGGTAGTATTAGACGTAATGATGCCAAAAATGGATGGCTATGGTGTAACTCGTGAAATTCGTAGAACATCAGATGTTCCGATAATTATTCTTACTGCGTTGGGTGATGTGTCAGAAAGAATTACCGGTTTGGAACTTGGTGCAGATGATTATGTAATCAAGCCATTCAGCCCAAAAGAATTAGAAGCACGTGTTAAAGCCGTACTAAGAAGAACAATTAGCAAGGATGTAATTATTCCTGCATCGTCATCTATTGCCGGAGCAACTGCAACGGCTACAGCTAAAGGTGGAAAGAATATTATTACTACCGGAGCAATAAAGATTGATACGGCACGACGTCAAGTTTATAGAAAGAACGAACGTATCAGATTGACAGGCATGGAATTTAGCTTATTGGAACTTTTGGTAAACAATTCTGGTCAAGCGTATTCGAGAAATGAAATCTTGCAACATGTTTGGTCATATCCGGCAGATCACAGAATTGATACAAGGGTGGTTGATGTTCACATATCAAGATTGCGTTCTAAATTGGAAGCAGATCCGACAAACCCAGAGTTGATATTGACTGCACGCGGAATCGGTTATATGTTCCAGAGAATAAATTAATTTAATAAGGTATTAGAATAGGGCGCGTGTCATTTTTGACACGCGCCCTATTGCTTTAAAAAATTTATTTGGTATACTAGGAGATGTCGGAAATATGGCGCCTGTCGTCAAGCGGTTAAGACCTCGGATTGTGGTTCCGATATGCATGGGTTCGAATCCCATCAGGCGCCCCATTTTTAAAACCCTCTCACAGAGAGGGTTTTAAGCTGTTTATGAGTTCCAAGCAACCCATTAAGGGTATACAAAATCTTAAAAAATTTTAATAAACTACTTGAAATAGGTGAGAAATAAGTTATAATAAAAGTAGGGTGAGGGTATTCCTAGATACCCTCAATGCAGACCCTACAACAATGATGAAATAATTAGTAAAATGTGTCCTATGACGTTAAGGGCACATTTTATTTTTGTTCTAACTTCTTCAATCATAGTCATAATCACCTCCTTTCGTACACCTTCTGCAGAAAAGTTTGTCGTGCGTTGAAAGGTGGTGAGGTCTGTCCTACTTTTGGCATTATGCCAATTAATATTTAAAGTTCAATGTTCAATTATAAATATAATACTATGCAAATTTAAAAATTCAATTATGCAATCTTTAACAAATTAATCCGATAGAATATTCCCATACTTTCACTACTATCGAATTCATTTAACAACTCTTTAAAGGGTTCGGAAATCAAACCATTACCCGCCCCATTTACACCCTCTTTCAGTTTTCAATGTAGCCTATATGTCGCTTCAGGCTTATCTCATAAAATAATATAGTGTTTCATAAAATACTCTCCAGTGCTTTTCGTTTTGAGCCTTCTACTAAATGCACATATTTCATTGTAGTTCTAACATCACTATGTGCCAGTATCGCTTGGATTACATTTATTGGAACCCCCTGTTCTGCTAATCGTGTTCCAACTGTATGTCGTAAATCGTGAAATCTAAAGTCATTTAAACCAGCTTTAGCTCTACACTCTCTCCAACACCTATCAATTTCATAATACCTTGTTCCGGTCTTTGGATTAGCAAAAACATATTCATCTGAATAATTTAATGTTTTAAGTTTTAATAATATATCTTTTAGAGGTTTTACAATTGGTAATATAATATGTTTATTTCCTTTATTCTCTAATATCTCAATATTATTCAGTTGAAAATCTATTTGAGTCCACCTTAATGAAAGTATATTTTCTTTTCGTTGACCTGTATATAAAGCAGTATACACAATATCTTGTAAATAAGAAGGAAGTTTTTGAAAAAGCTTTCTTTCTTCATCTTTTGTTAAGTATCGTATTTTATTATGTGTTTTATTAAAATATTTAACCTCTGAAACAGGATTATATTCTATCTCCCGATTCTGTTTTAATAAACCAAAAGCTCTGCTAAGTAATGCTAGATATTTATTAATAGTAGTGGCGCTTAAGCTCTTATTTTTTAGTTTCATTTTCAAAGTTTCAATATAATCTGGTTTAATATCTTTAACTAATGTATACTCAGAAATAAGTTCTTTTAATATTCTCACCCTACATTTATCTGTAGTATAGCTTTTCTTATTATTCTTAGAATAAACCAAAAACTTATCTAACATTTTGTGAACGGT
>CAZCZF010000089.1:0-6575 GCA_964503025.1 uncultured Vampirovibrio sp.
TGTATAACTCAACACTAATTATCGGTTCGTGAATTCCGTCATAAATAACACCTTTCCTTAAGTTATACTATACTATAATCGACTTGCATTTTCCTATAAATATCATCAAAAGTAATTTCTCTGCAATCACCGATTTCTCTTGCAAGTCTTTCTGATTCACATCTGATTGTATAAAAATCTTTTGGAAGACTAAGTTTATCTTTTATCTCTTCTTGCATTAATGCAAAAATACCTCTAGGAACTCCTACTCGTCGGGTTATAAGAGTATCAAATACATCAAAAGAATAAAGCTCAAATGTTTTAATCATTAATGTGCTCCCTTGACCATGTAATTCCTCGTTTTAAAATTTTTGCGGGATTGCCGGCAATAATAACAGATGATTCATTAAACTTTTTTGTTACAATTGAACCTAAACCTACAACTGTATTGTCAGAAACTTTTGCATTTTTTAATAAGGTAACGCCTTGACCAATCCAAACTTTATTTCCAACAACGATATCTTTTCCTCGATTAATAATATTAGAGTTTTTATCAAATATTGTATGCGCATCGCAAGGTCGCAAATAAACATTATTAGCAAACATACAATTATTACCAATATCAATTGATAACTTAGGTTCATTTAAAAATATTGTTACATCTTCACAAGAAAAATCTTTTCCTATATTCAAGGTAAAATTATCTGCTATTGCTTTAATACATAAGTTCTTGAGATAGTGAATAGAAGAATTTATTGATATTTTGCAGTTACTTTTACAAATTATTGTTGTATTTGTAAACTTTGGAATTGGACTACCACCAATTTCTATGACTGAATTATCACCTAACCATTCAACATCTAATCCTTGTAAATATGAAACAGCTTTTCTCTCACCGTTACTATCAACTAAAAACAATTTATTACTAGCTATTGATTCAACTTTTTTATCATTAATAAAGTCAGAAAAAATATTCGGTAGTAAATTAATTTTATTTTTTAACTCTGAAATATATTTTGAAACTTCTTCAAAAACAATATTAGCCTTATTTTGAACGGTTACTAATATTGTAATATTAGTAAAAGTTTCTAACTCCTTAGGGGAAATAATTTTATATCGGTTTAAGAATTTTCCTTGCTTTTCTATATCAGTATCAACAACTCCCAAAATACTGCTATCCTCTAAATTATATTCATTTAAAAATTCTTCTAAAAATAAACTTGCACCCCAAAATATAATCGGAGAGTTTTGTAAAGCCAATATTTTATGATAAAGCATTTCATACAAACTTTTATTATTATCCAATTCTAATTTCCTCTTCAAAAATATTTGGCAAAAGCTCTGTATCAGGGTATTTTTCTGCAAATTCTTCCTTTAAACTCGGATAAATCAATTCATAATTAGACCAAATTGTCATAATAACCCCATCCGGCTTTAAATCATATATGCTTTCAGGAGGGTAAATTTTGTAATTTCCGCACATTTTCCCCCAAGATGCGTTATTCCTATCAATTATTCCTAAAATATTCGAATTTTTTTCGGTTTCTTCAGCCAGAACCTTTTGTATAAAGAAACTTGCACCCCATAGCATTACCTTTTTGTCTCCGATAAATTTATTGAGATAATCAGATGTTATATAATCTTTTCTCAAAGCGGGTTTAAACAATTCCCAATCATTAGGCATAAGCTTTTTAAACTCTTCTAAAAAAACTTTGTATTCTTCATCACTGCATTGCGCTACATCCCAGCGAATATGGTTTTTAAACGCTTTAATAAAAGCGTTTTCCAGCTCTTGATACAACCCTTTCGTCTCTAAAAACTTTTTCAAACTCATACAAGATTTAACAACATCAATTGTAAAATGAGTTCTATAAGTTGCCATACTTCCTGGTCGGTTATATCTGTAATTGATTAGTTCTGAATCACAAACTAAAATCTTTTTAGCACAAGCAACGCAAGCGTGAACAAAAGCAATATCTTCGCAAATATTTATCGGCGGGAATTCAATACCATTATCTAAAATCAAGCTTTTTAAATACAATTTGTTCCAAGGAATTGGTGTTAGCAGACAGAATATATCGTCCTTGAAATCCTGTCTGCTAAACGGTTTTTCTAAAGGTGTTTTATCAAGATTAATCGGAGAATTAGGGTTTCGGCTTTCTGTAATATTTCCTTCATCATCTACTTTTCTTGATGAACACACAGTTAAATCAGAGCCAATTTTTTCAGCTCTTGTATAGAGCTCTTCTAATAATGTAGGTTCAAAGTAATCGTCAGAATCTAGGAATTGTATGTACTTTCCTTCTGCTAATTTTAAGCCATGATTTCTTGCTGTTCCGGCTCCGGCATGGCGCTGTTGAAGAATAACAAATCTGTCATCCTTGCATTTGTATTCTTGCAAAATTTCTAACGACTTATCGGTCGAGCCGTCATCAACACAGATTATTTCAAAATCCTCAAATGTTTGAGCAAGTATGCTATCAAGACATTCTCGCAGATATTTTTCTACATTGTAGACTGGGATTATTATTGAAATATTAATCATAAAAACTCCTTCCATACTTAACGCAATAAACCAATAAAAGATTGATTTATGATAAGTATACAATCAAATGTGATAACAAGTCAATCATTTTATCTTGTGATATTGACACGCAATAATCTTTTTATAAAAATTGTAATCAAGTATACTGGTGTTAAGAGGTAAATATGTCAGCACTAAGTGTACGAGTTGGTAAAAGAATTAAGGAATTAAGGGAAGCTCGCAATATTAAACAGGTTGAGCTTGCTGAATTAATTGATATGGAAGCAACTAACTTAAGCAAACTCGAAAAAGGTGTACATCTTCCAAAGGAAGATAATTTGAACAAAATTACCACAGCTTTAAATGTTGATATAAAAGATTTGTTTGATTTTGGACATTTGAAAACAAAAGAAGAATTATTGAGTGAAATAAATGAAGTTTTTGAGCAAGCAACGATAGAAGAAATGCGTTTTTTTCATAAAATCTTAATGTCATATAAAGAATTAAAGTAGTTTCAAACTCAAACCGGAATTAGGTTGTAGAAAAGTTATTTTGCTTTGAGAAGAAAATAAAATTCTGTAATCTCTGACGATTTTAAGCATTTGCTCAAAAGTTTGTTTTTCAAAATAGCACTTATTAATTAAGTTTTTTGATTCTGACCTTTTATTTAAAGATTCTTTGGCTCTATAAATACAAACTCTTTTATTTTCGTTAATTGCCCGAATTAAAATCGCTCTCACATAATAACGGTTAAAGTCTGAAAAGGCAATTGTTTGAACGATATTTGAGGGGATTTTTCGACCATTTTTGTCTATGGAGTTGAAAAAAGAAGGTGTTAAAGCTTTTTCCAAGCCTTCAACATGACCGATTTCAAAATATTTTCTGAGTAATAACTTGTAGCTATTAATGTATTCCGGCTTTATTGAACTAGGCTCATAAAACAAACTGTTTTTAATATCACGCTCTAATTCATTAATCATGATTGAGCGGATTTTATTGTCAAAGTTTGGGAAGTAATACATGAAAACTCCTTAAATATTTAACAAAATAATTTAAGGAGGGTTGTATTTTTTGTATTTATAGTACATAATATAAGAGAGGTCATTATTACCGAATTCCTTGGATGATTCCAAGGTCCTTAGATTTAAGGGTTATGTAGGTATATTGACCTCAAATTTTTTTGTGAAACTTTGCTAGTCTTGAATAACCACAAGTTAAAGTTTTTATACCCTTTGCGCTCTGTATTGAAAATTAAATCTTTTCTTTGTATTTTTTTAGCCAAATATTCAGCAAATGCTATTTTATGAGTGCTCGCCTCAGGTACTAGATGTCTTTTATTATAATGAAAACCAATTGCGCCCATTAATAAATCTGAAAATTGTATCAAGTCATAAGTATTGGAGTTAACAAACTCTAACGCTCTTATATCAAGTCCTTTATCCGTTTCAATTTTGCCTAATAAATCAATTTTATGATTATCTTTTTTAAGAAACTTTTTAAGTGTATCTAATCTAGTTGGCTCACTGTTATTTCTACGGTCTAAATAAATATAATATGGAACATCTTTTTTAGAATTTTGTCTTAAAAGTTGAAAATAAAACTTGTAAAACCCAAGTTCAGGGTCTTTATTTCGATTGGCTTTAAGGTCAATCTCTTTTCGATCAATAATTATACAATTAAACTGAAGATTGTACTTGAAGAAAATGTCAATAAACTTACAATATTGAAGTAATGTCTTTTTAGAAAGATTTTTCCAGTTGAACTTTGTAGTTTCACTCCAACCGTTGTCCTGTTTAAACTTTTTGCATTCAGCAATAACTTGATTGTAAGTAATTTCATCAATCCAAATCCCACCAATTAACATATATCTAGCTTTATCTGTATTGCTTTCATCCGCAAAAATGTAATATTTCAAATCCTTTAACCTCTATAATTCATTATACAATAAAGTTTTATTTGAGTTAGCATGCATAAATAATTAAGATTTCTTTAATATTTTGATTAATATAGAAATTGTCATCTAAAATATTATTATCATTATAAATAAGGATAAAGTATGGTAAAAGATAAAGCTAATATTTTTAAGTTTGACAAAAAGGCATTAAAAGAATACAAAAAAGACCCTTTTTTTGATTGTATACCTGGAGCTAAAGAGTATGCGGAATGCATTAAATCAACTATTTTGAATAAAGAAACTCCTTATGTCCTAATGTTGAATGAAAATTTTGGAATGGGGAAATCATATTTTGTTACAAGATTTACTCAACACTTAAGAAATAACAATATAGACTGTATTTATTTTAGTGCCTGGGAAAATGATTATCTAGAACTTCCTTTTGTGTCTTTTTCGAAAGAAATTATTAAATATTTTCAAAATAAGAGTATGACTAAAAAAGCTTCAACAGAATTCGTTAAAGCTACAAAGTCTATATATAAAGTAATTTCTAGTATTGCAAAGGCAACTTCTTTTTCAGCCAATGCAAATCTAGGAGTTTTTTCAACAAAAGTTTCTTTAGATAGCAATAAGGCAATTACAGCTGCAGAAGATTTTATTCAAAGCTTTATAAAAAAAGATGATTATTTAATTGCTTTCAAAAAGACTTTAAAAGGGTTTATTGATTCCTTAAAAAACAAAAAATTAGTTATTATAGTAGATGAATTGGATAGGTGTCGTCCTGATTATGCAATGAAAACATTAGAAATAATAAAACACTTTTTTGACATAGAAGGGTTGTTTATTATCGTACCAACTAATGAAAACTCGCTTTTTAAGTGTGTTAAATCTCTTTATGGTTTTAATGAAGAAACATCAACTAACACCGAAAGTTACTTTAAAAAATTTTTTGATGACATAGAAACATTATATAAACCTAACTATTTAGAAATGGTTAAAAATATTATTAACGAAAAAAGTTTAGAAGAATGTATTAAACAAAATTATATATCACTAGATTGTGATCAATATTATTCACTAAATTTGTTACAAGTAAAAATTAGTAAATATGGAGAAACTGAAAAGTTTACAATACGTGAGATGGATAGTATGTGCAAAAGAATTCTTTATTATTGTAAATGTATTCAGCAAAAAATAGATTGTGAGTATTTAACGTGCCTTTTATTCAATAAATATTCTCGGCAAAAGGTTAAACAATGTTTCTTATCACCTGAACACCGTTTTACTAACAATGGAAAAAAGCAACAATTATTACAATTTTCAATACCTGACACAGTATTTAATGGATTCGATGATAATTATGCTATATTTCAGCGTTATTATCCGACGTTTCGAGCCACCACATTTCAGACATATAAAGAGTTTGATATTTTTATAAAAAAGCCGTTGAAGAAATTGAAAATGGCTTAAAACCTACAGCTTGTGGAAGCTGGATACAAGATTTTTCTATATACAAAGAGAATGTTTCAGCATATATTAATTCTCATAAAGAGGAAATTGATGAGTATAGAATAAATTGGGATTCCGACGATAACGACTATTTAATTAAAAACTTCTATCACACTATTGTTGAAAACGATTACAAACTCTTTGAAATTAAAAGTTAGTTTAAATATTATTAAGCAAAGGACTTTTCTAGTTCTGTTCTGTAGTATGTTAAATATTGTGATAATGGCACTTGTATATCTTCAGCAATTTTTATTAATTCATTTAAATCTTTTGTTGAATACTCTATTATTCCATTACTTTCAATAGAATTAATTTTTGTTTTTAAATCTTTTATCAAGAATAATAATTTTGTTCGTAACTGTAAAATATTTTCAGGAGCAATAATCCAAAGCTTAGCTTCATAGTTTTTTATATTATCCCAAGATAAATATAGATTCTGTTTTGCCTCCACTATATCACTACCTTTATACGAAGCTTCTAATACTCCATTTAAAATAGTTAAAAATGTTTTTATTGAATTATTAAAATCGTATAATTGACTAAAATGTTCTGTATTGATAAATCAGATATTGCATTACTTGGTACTAATCTACTATCAACACTCATTGTTGAGTATAAATCATCAGTAATTGTTTGTCCAGCTTTTACATTTTGGTTTAAAACATATAC
>CAZCZF010000090.1:0-6512 GCA_964503025.1 uncultured Vampirovibrio sp.
AAAAACAATGTTTTCACCCATGAATTTCCGTACCTTGTCACTAGCCACTCACCGCAATGAGGACATTTTTGCGCATTTTTTCATCAGCGCCACAGTAAGGGCATTTTTTTGTTGTTGGAGCTGCGTTAATTGTAGAATTTTGCATACTTCTATTCCTTTCTATTCTTGTAGTGCATTCCTAAAACACATGGTCATGATACTCGTAAACCATAAAGAGTAAATAGTGTCTTCGTATGATTTTAGATTGTCTTTTCAGAGGTAGCCACATGTAAATAGGCATAAGCTAGAGAATGTAATATCATTGAATAGAGAGAGGTAGAAAACATGGCTTTAGAAAAAGAGTTTGGGAAAGATAAACCGCTACTAACAACAGGTATAGTAGCCTCTATGTTAGAAATCACTCCCGACAGACTTAGAACATACGATACAGAAAAGCTAATTAGAACTCATAGGAAAACAACCGGTCAGGTTCAGAAAAGGCTCTACAGTCAAAATGATGTAGAGTGGTTGCAATGTCTTAGAATCCTCATTCAGAAACACAAAATGAGCATTTCATCTATCAAAATCATACTTCAACTAATACAGAAAAACCCCATAAAGGAATATCCTAAGAATGAGATAGGAAAAACTCTTGCAGAAATGGCTCAAAATCCGAATTTCAATGCCATAGTCAAGAATTTTTAGACTAAGCGCAAGCTAAGCCCTGAGTTTGGTTTCATAAAATCAACATAAGAACTAGCAGAAAATAGCAAACGATAGTCACTAAGAACATGCAAAAGTTGTGCAAGTGTTCTTTTGTCAGAATAACAACGGCTAATCATCATTTTAGATTCTTTGCGCTCTTGTTGTGACTGTTTTGCTCTGTAGATACTAACACTCTTGTCTTCACCTATTGCACGTACGAGAATTGCTCTCGAATAATAGCGGTTAAAATCAGAGAAAGCAACCACCTGTGCGATATTTGTTGGAGTTTTTCGACCATTCATATCTTTTTCCCTGAAGAAAGAGAGCAATAGAGATTTTTGGAGAGTTTCAACAGAGCCACTAGCAAAGGTTTTCATTAGAAGAGTTTTGTAGCTGGGAATAAAAGCTTTTTGCATAGAAACAGGCTCATAGAATAAGCCCTGTTTGCAGTCTTTTTCGAGTTCAGCAATCATATTCAAGCGTGTAGTGTCATCAAGGTTTGGAAAATAGAACATAAAAAAGCTCCTGAGAATTGTCTACTAAGAAAATTTCAAGGAGCTGTTCAAGAGTTGAGAATAACCTCTCTAAGGTTCAGATTTGTTCAGAAAAAAAGCGTTCAGAATGTCAGCTTTGTGCCGTAATGTTTCGACCAACGGAGAAATATTTCTCAGTTCTTCAATAAACATCTGTTCAGAGCAGAAAATATCAAGAACAATCATTGTGTGGTAGATAAAGTTAGCCAAGTCCGTAATTTTTTCAATCTCATCAGAGCTAAGGGTGTAGTTTTGCATTTTTTCCATTTGTGTGTCCTTTCTTTGTTTTGCGATAAAATCTAAAAGCTAGTAATCAAGGATATTTTCAGACTTGCATTTTTGAGGATAAAAGATTGTGGAATTTCACTCACGCAAAAATGTAGGTTCAGAAGATGTCCAAAACCTACGCTAAATAGCGATTTTGCGAATTTCTTGTGTTAGCCTGTATGTCAAGCTCCAAGTTTTATAAAGAGAGTCGTAAGACTCTCTTTTTTAGTACCCTTTGCATCTTTCTTTGCGTCAAGTGAAACTTGTTTCAGCATCTTACCAACTTGGCATGATACTTATGTTTTGGTTAGATTCTGAACTACTTGAGAATTACGGACTTTCATGCTTATTTTCTACGCTTTCAGGATGATAGGTTTATTTGCATATTTATACCATTTTACTTCCGACAAAATTTTTCACACCATCTATTTTGTGATATAATAGATACATTAATAAGGGAAGAAGGTAAAAAGATGAGTTTAGATGTATATTTAGGAATAGACGTAGGTTCAGTTACCACGAAATTAGCACTTGTTGACGAAAAGGGCAAGTACATTGATTCTTATATGCTAAAAACAGCCGGCAAACCGGTTGATGCGGTACAGAACGGAATGAAACAAATAATCTCGCAAGCAATGTGCGACTATTCTGTTAAAGGTGTCGGTACAACGGGTTCCGGCAGAAATCTTGCGGGTGCACTTGTAGGAGCCGATGTTGTTAAAAATGAAATTACGGCTCACGCGGTTGCTGCAAGTACAAATATTCCTGGAGTACAAACTATTCTTGAAATCGGAGGGCAAGACAGTAAAATAATCATTTTGCGTGACGGCATTGTAACTGATTTTGCAATGAACACTGTTTGTGCTGCCGGAACAGGAAGCTTTCTTGATCACCAAGCACAAAGACTTAATGTACCGATTGAAAAATTTGGCGAAACAGCTTTACGCTCTGACAATCCGGCTAGAATTGCGGGACGTTGCGGAGTATTTGCAGAATCTGACTTGATCCACAAACAACAATTGGGGTACCCCGTAGAAGATTTACTGTACGGACTTTGTCAAGCATTGGTTAGAAACTATTTGAGCAACCTTGCGTTGGGTAAAGAACTTTTGCCTACAATATCTTTCCAAGGTGGTGTTGCAACAAATTCTGGCATGGTTAAAGCGTTTGAAGAAGCTTTGAATACAAAAATTGTTGTTCCGGAAAACCACCAAACAATGGGAGCTATCGGAGCAGCACTTCTTGCTATGGAAAACCATCAATACACAGAAGCAGAGACTAAATTTAAAGGCTGGGAAGTCGGCAGCATGAATTTTCAATCTGTAACTTGTCAGTGTACAGGTTGTTCTAATAACTGCGAAGTAATAACAATTTTAGAAGGTTCTGAACCTGTTGGTCATGTAGAAAAAATCGGTGATATTAAAGGAAATATCATTGCACGTTGGGGCGGAACTTGCGGAAGATGGGACATAGGTTAACTTTTTATCAATAGGTCTGCCTTAAAGTGTAACTACAAACTCTATATCGGGAGATAAAATGAAGCTAAAAAACTTTGAAATAGGAAAAGATAAATTAACAATTCTAGCAGGTCCTTGCGCCGCAGAGTCTATGGATGTTCTTCGCCAAACGGCAGAAGGATTGAAGAGAGCTTGCGGAGAACTTGATATAAATTACGTATTCAAATCTTCATTTGATAAGGCTAATCGTTCGTCAATAACTTCTTACAGAGGTCCGGGACTTGAAAAAGGGTTGGAAATGCTTGCAAAAATAAAGGAAGAATTTGACTTACCGATAGTTACGGATATACATACTCCAGAACAGGCTTCAGTCGTAGCAGAAGTAGCAGATATCTTACAAATTCCTGCTTTTTTATGCCGACAGACTGATTTGCTCGTGGCGGCAGCAAAAACAGGTAAAATTGTTAACATTAAGAAAGGGCAATTTCTCGCACCTCAACAGATGAAATCTTTAGTAAAAAAAGTTGAAGATAGCGGAAATAAGCAAATTATGCTAACAGATAGAGGTGTGACTTTTGGATATGGCAACCTAGTCGTTGATTTCCGTGCAATACCTATTATGAAAGAATTTGGATACCCTGTTGTATTTGACGCAACGCATTCTGTTCAAATGCCAGGCTCTAATGGAGATTCTACCGGCGGCGATAGAAGATTTGTTCCAACTCTTGCAAATGCAGCTATGGCGGCAGGAGCAGATGTTTTGTTCTTTGAAGTACATCCTGAACCTGATAAAGCTTTATGTGACGGTCCTAATATGCTTGCCCTCAGTGATGCTCAAAAAGTCTTTAAAAAATGCAAAGAAATTTTTGAAGTAATAAGATATTAGTACTTTCCGATGCTCTAAGAAATAAGTTCAATAATTCTTCTTACTTGTTTCTCTAAATCTTCTAAAGACGAGTTATTATAAATAACATAGTCTGTTTTTTCAAATTTTTTTTCCTGAGGAATCTGAGCATTCATCCTTAGTAAAGCTTCTTCTCTGGTAAAATTATTTCGCTTCATAAGCCTTTCTAAACGTATATTATCATCAGCTGCAACAAAGATTATTTTGTCAAAAAGCTTATCAAATCCTGTCTCAAAAAGCAACGGAATTGATATAAAAACAATTTCAGATTCTTGTTCAAAAATTTTTAAAATTCTTTCCTTGACCTTCGGGTGAATATACTCTTCTAACTCTTTTCTTGCTTTAGAATCTGCAAATACTTTTGCGCCAAGAGCTTTTCTATCAACATTTCCCAATATTTCATGAGCAATTTTATCTGCATCATAAACAGAAAATCTCTCGGCAACAATTTTTTCGACCTGAGATTTTCCGGAAGCTATGTTACCCGTTATTGCAACTTTTAGCATATTCCCTCTTTATTTTGGCAATATAATTCTTAAGTTCTTTAATTTGTTTTGGTTTTATTACTTTAATATCACCGCGTTTTAAACCTTCAATCGTAACTGTTGCATGTTGAATTCTTTTTAAACTTTCTACCTCAAACCCAAGTTTCGCAAACATTTTTCTAATCTGGCGATTAATACCTTGATACAAAACCACTTGAACAGCAGATGATTTTGTACCTATTTCAATCGGTAAAGTCTCTGCATAAGCAACTTTCTTTTCTCCTGAATCCGTTTCAATTTTTATTCCGTTAAGCATTTTCTCCGCATGTTCAGGTGTGAACTTACCATTAATATGCACCAAATAAACTTTTGGAACTTTTATTGACGGATGAGTCATTTCATTTATAAATTCCCCATCATTTGTTAAAATAATTAATCCCGTAGAATCTTTGTCAAGCCTGCCTACCGGCTTCAAACGGTGTAATTCTTTCGGAATTATGTCATAAATAGTCTTTCTATTTTTTTCATCATCAGCCGTAGTAATAAATCCTGCCGGTTTATAAAATTTGTAATATTCAAGCTTCTGCGGTTTAACAAGTTTTCCGTCTATAAATACTTTGTCTTTTTCGCGAACGTGAAAGCCCAATTGGTCAATGACTTTATCATTTACCTTAACACGTCCTTCCAGTATTAGCTCGTCAGCTTTTCTTCTGGAACAAACACCTGTAGAAGCTATATATTTGTTTAATCTTGGCATTCTATACTCTTTTCAAAAGCTTTTTTCAACACTTCCGGCATTTCTCTATAAAGTCTGCCTTCATTATTTACAGCTACAGTTTCAAATTCAGCCACAATATGCAACGCGCCCGTATTTGCATTTCTGATTTTTTGCCCAAATGTAACTCGTATTGGTGTAATTGATTTAATACAAGTCTCTACAACTACCCTATCATCCAATTTTGCAGAAGATTTGTATCTGACATTCATGTTAGTTACGGGAATTGCAATGTCATTTTTTTTCAATTCGACTAAATCAAGTCCCAACTTGTCACAAAGCTCGACTCTGCCTTGTTCCATCCATCTTAAATAAGAACCGTGCCATACAACTCCGTATGCGTCGGTATCTGCGTAATAAACTCTTTGCGTAAATTCATGTTTCATAATAAAATTATATTAACACGAAGGGAGATAAATATGAAGTTTTTACATTCAATGATTAGAGTAAAAAATATCGAAGAATCTTTGAAGTTTTATACAGAGGTTCTGGATATGAAGCTTGACCATAAGAAAAGACTTGATGATTGTTGGTTATATTTCTTAAACGACGAAGATAACACATGTCAAATAGAATTAACTTATAATGATGAAACTCCTGAAAACGGATACAATATTGGTACCGGATTTGGGCACTTTGCATTTTCTGTTGAATCATTAGATGCTTTTACCGCGAAAATTGCGAAATTAGGTTATGAATATCTTTATCCGCCGTTTGATTTAAACGGTAAAGGTACTAAAATCGCGTTTATTGCTGATCCTGACGGATACGAAATCGAACTAATAGAAAAAGTTGTCTGGTAGGGGTAAATGCATGATTTGGTCTTGTAACTACCGGCTTAGCGTCCTACGGTAGTGGGGTAAATGTATTGGCTTTAGCGTGTAGCTACAAGTTTAGACTAATGCTTAAAAAGGATAGTGCGATAGTTTAATTTTAAAACTTAACATTTCTTTACAAAACGCGCAATTTTTGCTTAAAAATTGACTTTATATATATAAGGGTTAATAAATAGGCATAAAGCAAAGTAGGAGGTTTTATATGAACATCGCAATCAGAAAATTAGCACTTCTTGAAGAGAATTTGATTAAACGTGAAGAAGCAGCAAAAATTGAAGGTTACACATCTTGTCCGATTGTAGATCCGGAATTTAGAACAAAGCTCGCAAAATTAATGGATCAAGTAAGAGTTATTTAAAACATTAACTAAAAATTTGTATTGTACGGCGCAGCGATAATCTTATCGTTGCGCCGTCTGTTTTAGTTCAACACAGTATTGTTCAAACATATAAAAATGGAGAAGATTGCTCTACAGAATAATTTGTAGATACAATTATTTTAAGTTTGACACTAAAAAACGCAACAAAAAATGTAACATAATGTGTATTATGTTACATTTTTATAAAGTCAT
>CAZCZF010000091.1:0-6320 GCA_964503025.1 uncultured Vampirovibrio sp.
AGATTACGCGGTATTTGAGCCTGTTCACGGCTCAGCGCCGGATATTGCAGGTCAGGATAAAGCAAATCCGACAGCAATGCTTATGTCTGCAATAGAAATGTTAAACTTTATTGGTGAAACAAATGCTGCTTTAAGAATTAAAACTGCACTGTTTAAAACACTGGAAGAAGGAATTAAAACGGCTGATTTAAAAGGAACAGCAAGCTGTAGCGGATTCACAAATGCTATTATTGAGAGGCTCTAAGTCTTTCTACAAAGCGTTTTAATCTTTCCATTGCTGTTTTAAGAGTATCGAGAGAATATGCGTAAGATATTCTCAAATATCCTTCACCGCTTTCTCCAAAGGCAGTTCCCGGAACAGCTGCGACATGTTCTTCTTCAAGAAAACGAGTTGCAAATTCTTCTGACGACATTCCAAACTCTTTGATGCAAGGGAATACGTAGAATGCACCAAACGGTTCAAAACATTCCAGATTCATTTCTTTGAATGCGTTTAGGAGAAACCTTCTGCGCTGATTATACGATTGACGCATCATTTTAACGTCCTCATCCCCGTTTTTAAGCGCTTCTACGGCTGCATACTGGCTTGTTGTCGGAGCACACATAATTGCAAATTGATGAATTTTTGTCATCTGCTTGATAATTTCCTGAGGACCGCAAGCATATCCCAAACGCCATCCAGTCATTGCATAAGCCTTAGAAAATCCGTCAATAAGAATAGTCCGCTCTTTCATTCCGGAAATAGACGCAATTGAAACATGTTCACCACTGTAAGTCAGCGCGCCATAAATCTCATCGGACATTACATAAATATCGTTTTCAATAATCACTTTTGCAATTTGTTCCAAATCTTTGCGCTCCATCACCGCGCCTGTTGGATTATTTGGGAATGGTAAAATCAAAACTTTTGTTTTATCAGTAATTGCATTTTGTAATTCTTCTGCTGTTAAGCGAAATTCATTTTCTGCTTTAAGATTCATTATAACAGGTTTTGCACCTGCCAAAACCGCACAAGGCTCGTAGGACACATAAGACGGTTGCGGAATAATAACTTCGTCACCGGCATTTATAATTGCTCTTAAGCCTATATCAATCGCTTCTGAACCTCCGACCGTTACGATTACTTCATTTTGCGGGTCGTATTCAAGCCCTTGATGTCTTTTTTGGTAGTTGCAGATTTCTTCTCGCAACTCTTTTAAGCCCGCATTAGAAGTATAAAAGGTTTTTCCTTTTTCCAATGCGTAAATACCTTCATCTCTTATATGCCAAGGGGTGTCAAAGTCAGGCTCGCCAACACCAAGAGAAATCGCATCTTTCATTTCACTAACTATATCGAAGAATTTACGTATTCCTGAGGGTTTAATATTTTGCACTACTTCAGAAAGGGGTTTTGTCATGGTGTTACAATCTCTCTTTCATCGGTATGTTTTTTATCAAATACGGTTCCGTGATCTTTGTATTTTTTAAGTACAAAATGAGTTGCTGTACTCAAAACGCTATCAAGCGTGGATAATTTATCAGATACAAAACCTGCAATTTCTTTCAAAGTTTTTTCTTCTAAGGTAATAAGCAGGTCATAACCACCTGAAATTAAATAAACCGCACGGACTTCCGGATAGTTGTAAATGCGTTCTGCTATACTGTCAAAACCTTGTCCTCTTTGCAGAGTAACTTTTACTTCTATTAAAGCCGTAACTTTTTCTATGGAAGTTTTATCCCAGTTGATAAGCGTATGGTAGCCACAAATTATGCCTTCTGACTCTAATTGAGCTATTTCATTTGCCACATCAATTTCCGCTTTGCCTAAAAGCACGGCAAGCTCATTAATTCCGATTCTGCTGTTTTTTTCAATAATTGATAATAATTCGTCTCGCATAAATATTTCCTAAACATTATTTTGAAATAATTGTAGCATGAATACTCCCTTGTAACAATTAAACTTGATATGTAAAGTGAAAAATAAATATTTTGTTAAATTTTGTTAAATTTTACAATCTTTCTAGCAAAAAATAACATTTATAGTTTTTATAACAAGAGGATATTTATAAGAAAGGAAGAAAAATGAAAATCAATTTAAATCCCTCTATGTCGTTTGCAACTAATAATGTTAAAAATTCTCGAAATAATAAAGTTGCAAACAATAACATTTCTTTTCAAGGTGGTGCTACTGAAAGAAAGGCTATTAGTGTTGGTAAAAATATTGCTCTTGGCTTGACTGGCTTACTGTTCGCTATCGGAAGCGTAAAATCTTGTAAAGTAGTAGACCCGGGTGAAAGAGGAGTAAAAGTTCGCCTAGGAGAAGTTCAACCGGAAGTTTATGATGAAGGCTTACATTTTAAATTGCCTTTTATAGAAGATATTAAAAAAGTAGATATAAAAACACATAAATTACAACACAAAACAAATGTCTATACAAAAGATATTCAACAAGCAGAAGCAGTTTGTGCTATTAACTATAATTTGCAACCGCAAAGTGTAAATAAACTTTATCAAGAAGTTGGTCAAGATTATGAAGCTAAAATTATCATGCCTATTGTGGAAGGTACTATAAAAGATATAATTGGAAAGTGGAATGCACAAGATTTGATTGGAAATAGAGAAAAAGCTGTAAATGAAATTTTAACAAAGCTGCAAGAACAACTGAAAAATAACTATATTTCAGTAACTAATTTCCAACTTACAAATATAGATTATTCAGATACGTTTGAAAAAGCTATTGAAGAAAAGGTTACGGCAGAGCAAAATGCCTTAAAAGCTAAAAATAAAACAGTACAAGTTGAAGAAGAAGCAAGACAAAAAATTATTTCAGCAGAGGCAGAAGCAAAATCTATGGCAATTAGGGCTGAGGCTTTAACTCAAAATAAATCTTTGGTCGAATACGAGGCTGTTCAAAAATGGGATGGTAAATTACCACAGTATATGATGGGTAATTCAGTTCCATTTATTAGTTTGAAAACAGATAAATAGCAAAGTTAATGAATTTGCTTTTTCTAACTAAATTTAAAGGTCGGCATTATCAATGCCGACCTTTAAATTATATAAAGCCCTAAAAACAAAAAGCCGATAGTGGGACTTGAACCCGCGACCTACTCATTACGAATGAGTTGCTCTACCAACTGAGCTATATCGGCATAGACTTATTATGTCACTAAAATTGTACGGTTGCAAGTTTTTATATTTATCGATATTTTGTGTTATAATTGTGCACAAGGTTGGGGTCGGATGAAAAAAGTTCTTTACACAGATTTTGAAGGAGTTGATTCCGTCATTAACGAAATGATGGATAATCCAATGCTGAAAAAAGCAATTACCAGAACAAATCTCAAAAACTTCTGGGATAAAATTTTGCCTCAAAAGTTCAAAGGTAAATCACAACCTTACAGTATGCTTCCAGGTGGAATAATGGTTATTGCTTGTGCAAATCCTGTCGTTGCACAAGAATTGTCTCTATACAAAGTAATTCTGCTACAGAAATTTGAACCGTATTTAAAATCTCTAAGAATGCGTGTTATCGATTTTAAATTTGACCCTAAAAAGTGGGTTTACGATTAGTCCAATATTCCTTAAAAATTCTATCAGCTTCCTTTTCTGCTTCGGCTACAGTATATTTATAATTACCGTTTTCGTCTTGTTCGTTAAATTTTTGCTCATAAATTGCATCATAACTTTTGCTATGAGTTCTTGCAAACTCTTCTATCTCGTCAGAACTAAACCTTCTTCCTGTTTCAAAAATAAAATTTCCAACAAGACGACGCTGCGCTTTTTTTAGCTTCAAAATTTCACGACATTGCTCTGCGTCAAAAAAAGGAGTTCCATCATCATTAAGAAATTTTATACCGCTGTTACTATCAAGATAATAATATGAGTCCAAGTCGCTTAAAATTTCACAACATTCTCTTTCGTTAAAAACAGGCTGTTGATTATCGTAACGCAAATTTATAATATTCATTGCCTTTTTTCGCGCATTTCGGATATTATGCGCAATCTTATCTCGCATTTCATTTGGCAGAATTTCTCCGGATGCTAAAACTAGTGGAGATTGCGTATTGACAGCATTATTAACTTTTTCAAAAACACATGCCGGCGATACCCATTCTGTTTTCTTATCCCAAAACTCCTTCTGTTCTTCCATTTTTTGTGTTTTTAATTTATTTGCTTCTGCTTGTCTTATGGCACGGGCTTCAGCACGCTGTTTAGCTGCTTCCAACTTTTCTGCCTCTTTTTGAGCCAATAATTCGCTCTTTTGTTTTTTCTCGGCATCAGCTTTAAGGTCGGCTTCTATTTTTGCTGCTTGCAAATTTTTCAACTCGTCAGCTTCTTTTGCATAAATAGTATTTAGAATCTTTTGTTTACAATCAGCAGTGTTTAAATTATTTTGTTCAAACTCTTCTTTCAGAATATTCTTATTTTTACTTAAAATTTCGGCATCATGCATTAAAATTATACAATCATCCGCATTAAATCTGGCATTTCCTTCTTTATCCTTAACATCTAAAATCATTGCAAAAAATCTTGGAAATTTCTTTATTTTATCTCCAACCTCGTCGAAAATAGCCAATGAATCATTTGCACTAAATCGAAATGAACTATCTGCATTTTTTGCAATTATTATTTTTTGGAAGGATTCTTTGTTTGCATTTATTTCATCTGCTCTGTGCAAGATTTCAAATTTTTCTTCAGGAGTAAATCTCGACAATGAAATATCATCAATTTTCTTAGGATACTTATTGCATTCGTTTTCATAGTACTCATTTATTATCCAAGAAGGATCACCTATTTCTTTTATGGAATTTGCAAACAAAACACTTGCAGCAAGGGCAGCACCTACTTCTAAACTTTTTGAAGCAACTTTTTCTTTACCTCGAAATGTTACATCAGTTTTTACAGGTACATCATTTTTTGTTGCTACATTATTTCTACGAAACAATGTCATTGTTGATATTTTACTTACATTCATAATTCTAAACCTTTCGTTACAAATTCTTAAGTCTTATCAATATGGAAAATTGCCTTTAATTTTACAAAAATTTACATATTGCCTACTTCGGCGATTTTGCTGATTTGTATCATGTTTGTGATATGATATTGTTAATTGGAGAGGATTATTATGATTAATTTTTTATTAAAGTTGCTCGGAGATCCGAACGAAAAAAAAGTAAAAAAAATACTTGGTATTATTGACCATATAAACGCTTTAGAACCTGAACTTGAAAAACTTTCAGATAAGGAATTGCGTGCAAAGACAGATGAATTTAAGGCAATTCTTGCAAAACGCCCAACATCAAATAACGAAAAAGCTGACAGAATATTAGAAAAAGAAGCATTGGATAAAATTTTGCCGGAAGCCTTTGCTGTAGTAAGAGAAGCCGGAAAAAGGGTTCTGAATATGCGTCACTTTGATGTGCAATTAATCGGTGCATATTTCTTACACAACGGACACATTGCAGAAATGAGAACCGGTGAAGGTAAAACTCTTGTCGCAACTCTTGCTGCATACTTAAATGCCCTTACAGGAAAAGGTGTGCACGTTGTTACAGTAAACGATTACCTTGCAAAACGTGATAGCGAATGGATGGGAAAAATATACAAATTCTTAGGTTTAAGTGTTGGAGTAATCCTTTCTAACCAACACGATGCCGAAGAATTTGAACGCAAAAGAGCTGCTTATGCTTGCGATATCACGTACGGAACAAACAATGAATTTGGTTTTGATTATCTAAGAGACAACATGACGCCATCAAAAGATGCTCTCGTTCAAAGGCCATTTAATTATGCAATTATTGACGAAGTTGACAGTATCCTTATTGACGAAGCCAGAACACCTTTAATCATTAGCGGTCGAGTTGAAAAATCTGCTGATACCTACACTTTAATGGCAAAAGTTGCTCCTCAGCTCGAAAAAGTTACCGATTACGAAGTTGATGAAAAAAACAAAAACGTTATCTTAACAGAGGATGGTATCGACAAAGCACAAGAAATTATCGGTTGCAAAGACTTGTTTGATATAAACAACCAATATGCGCATGATTTGTTAAATGCTCTTAAGGCAAAAGAATTATTTATAAAAGATACCGATTACGTTGTTAAAGACGGCGAAATCATGATTGTAGATGAGTTTACTGGACGTTTAATGCCGGGGAGACGTTGGTCTGACGGATTACATCAAGCAATCGAAGCGAAAGAAGGTGTACAAATCCAAGATGAAACACAAACTCTTGCAAGTATAACTTTCCAAAACCTTTTCAGACTTTATCCGAAACTTTCCGGAATGACCGGTACTGCAATGACGGAAGAAGCTGAATTTGGGAAAATCTACAACC
>CAZCZF010000092.1:0-6143 GCA_964503025.1 uncultured Vampirovibrio sp.
ATATTAAATCTTTAATAAAAAAGTAATGTAAAAATTTATTTACAGATTATATAAATAAATTTTCATACATGCTATCATTCACAAAGTAAGGATAATTGTAATGCAACACGGCACAATACAAAAAAGTTTAATCAAACTGCTTATAGCTTGTTTTATTGTACCATATATCGGTTTAAACCCTTCTTATGCAATAAAAGAAGTTCCGCAAGAAGCAATTGTTGCAGAAAAAAATTCCCAAAAAACAATCTGTGGAAAAATAAGTTTTGACGACATCTCGCGCAAAGCCCAAGCACATTCTTATGACATTAAGCTTGCCGATTTTGAATACCTTATTTCCAAACAAGGTATAAGAGGAGCTCGCTCTGAATATTTCCCAAAACTCGCAGCGGTAGCTTCTACGGAATATACCAAAAACTTTAGGGATTTAAACAGTTCAATCGTAACTACAGTAGGTGATAGTTTTATTAACCCGTATACAAGATTTCAATCATTGTTTGGAATTACACTTAGTTACAACATTTTCGATTTTGGCATAAGAAGAAACAACTTAGACATTGCAAAAGAGGACGCTGATATAAAAGAGTTGCTCATTAAATCAAAGTTTCAAGACTTGGATTTAACGTTGATAGATACGTACAGCCGGCTTTTGATGACTCAAAGACAAATAGCGCTGAACAATAAAATTCTAAAGCTTGAACAAGCAAATTTGGTAATGAAAGAAAGATTGTTAGCTGCTAAAGAAATTTCTAAAATTGAAGTTAACCAACAAAAAGTGCTTATAAAAAACACCGAGCAACAAATTCTTGAGCTTAAAGCTATAGCAGAAGAATCATTGAATTGGATTTCTTTTTACACAGGTGAAAAATATGAATTAGAAGAATTAAATGTTGCTGATTTCAAGAACACGGATTTCGATCCTATGAAGTCTTATGATTACACACAGAGCATTCTTTGGCAAATTCAAGAGAAAGAACTTAAGAAAAAAGAATTAGCGCTCAGAGTCGCAAAAAAAGCCTATTTACCGAGAGTTAATGCGTACGGACGTTACTACTTATACGGCTCTGACCATTCCAGCTATAGCGATGCACTAAGAGATTTTTCACCATCAAACTATACAGTAGGTGCATCTGTTATCATGCCGGTATTTGACGGATTTCAGACTTCTGTTTCAATCCAAAAAGCAGAATTGGATTTAAAGAAACAATTTATAGAACGCGATAAAGCTATTGCAGAGCTTATGAACAAGCTCTCTATAATGAGAAGCAATCTTTTATACTTGGAAAGACAAGTCATAACAAATAAAGAAGCAATACAAGAATTACAAGAGAAAGAAAAATCGCAAAAAAGATTGCTTGCAAAAAAAATAATCTCTCCGATTGAACTGAATGAAACCGAAATAGAACTTTTAAAACAACAAATTGAGTATGAAAAAAATTCTGTTACGGTGCAAGCACTGCAAAGAGGAATTCAAACACTGACAATGTAATAAAAGGCAAAATATGGAAGAAAAACAACAAGAACAAAAAAAGAATGTTAATACCGGTCTGATATCATTAGAAATCGTTGCAAGATTTAATCATATTGATATCGACATGACGGCAATTGTTAGAAATTTCGGTATACAAAGCGCAGACATTTCACCGGAAGAAATAATCAGAATTGCACAAAATCAAGGTTTTAAAATTAAAAAGAAAAACTTTGGTCTCAAAGATATTTTGCCAAAATATCCTTTGCCTGCAATTGTCAGACAAAAAGACGGCAATTATATCGTTGTACTCGCAATAAAGCCGGAAGAGGACAAAGTTATGATATTAGTGCCGCTTGAACGTTCGCCTAAAGCGGTTAAATTGTCCGAGTTTCAAGAAACCTTGCAAAACTATGTTCTGATTTTGAAACACAAGCTAATGAATGACGAAGTAAAATTCGGATTCAAATGGTTTTTTGTTGAAATTTTGAAATACAAGAAAATTGTCGGACAAGTTCTTTTAGGTTCATTTGTAATCCAGCTTTTCGGACTTGTTACTCCGTTATTTACTCAGGTAATCTTGGATAAAGTTCTTGTTCACAGAACAATCTCCACGCTCAATGTTTTAGCGGTTGCATTTCTGTTGGTATCAGTCTTTGAATTTCTTTTAAATTTGGCAAGGAATTATATTTTCATTCACACAACAAGTAAGATTGATGCAAAATTAGGCTCAAAACTGTTCAAACATTTATTCAATTTGTATTACGTATATTTTGAAAACAGACAAGTTGGTAACATTGCTGCACGTGTCAGAGAATTAGACAGAATAAGAGAATTCATAACCGATAAATCAGTAACCGTTATTTTAGATTTATTCTTCTCTGTCGTTTTTGTTGTAATAATGTTGATGTACAGTCTTAAATTAACAATGATTGCGATTTCTTTTGTCGCATTAATCGGCATTATTTTCCTAATAATTACACCGGAATTAAGAATACGCTTGGAAGATAAATTCCAAATGGGTGCGCAATCAAACTCTTATCTGGTAGAGTCCATAACAGGTATTCAAACAGTAAAATCTTTAGGTATTGAAGGCTCAATGTTCAAGAAATGGGAAGAAAAGCTTGGAAAATATATTAAATCGAGTTTTAACCTTGCCATAATGGGTAATTTTACAGGTTCTTTAACAAAATTCCTGCAAAAAATAATGACTATTGCTATTTTATACACAGGAGTTGTACTTGTAATTGAAAATAAATTAACAATAGGTCAATTAATAGCATTCCAGATGTTTGCAGGTCAGTTCAGTGCACCTACCCTAAGACTTGTTAATCTTTGGAACGAGTTTCAACAAACATTGTTGGCGGTTGATAGAATCGGAGATATTTTAAACAGTCCTGTTGAGGTTCAGAACGAAACAGCTGTGACGTTGAGAAATGTTCAAGGAAGTATTAAACTTGAAAATCTGTCATTCAAATATAATATTGAATTGCCAAATGTTTTAAATCAAGTTAATTTGGATATTAAACCAGGGCTAAAAGTCGGTATTGTCGGCAAAAGCGGTAGTGGTAAATCCACGCTTACAAAACTTATTCAAAGATTGTATTATCCTTCAGAAGGTACTATTTATATTGATGGCATTGATATCAGAAACATAAATCCAATGTGGCTGAGAACTAATATCGGCATTGTTTTACAAGAAAATTATTTATTCTCCGGAACAATTAAGGACAATATAGTTCTTCCAAGGCCGAATATGCCTATGGAAGCGGTAATCCAAGTGGCAAGAATTTCCGGAGCGCACGATTTTATTTCCAAACTTCCGAAAGGTTATGATACTCAAGTCGGAGAAAGAGGTTCAAGTTTATCGGGTGGACAAAAGCAAAGAATTGCAATTGCGCGTGCTTTAATTACTGACCCTAAAATATTGATATTTGACGAAGCTACTTCTGCACTTGATTATGAATCAGAAAAAATAATACGAGATAACATGACATTAATTTCCAGAGGAAGAACCACTTTAATCATTGCCCACAGGTTATCGACAATTCAAAATTGCGATGTTATTGTTTGCTTTGACGAAGGAAGAATTGTTGAAGTCGGTACTCACACAGAACTTATAAACAGAGACGGATACTACAGAAAATTGTATCTGGCTCAATCTAATTAGGAGAAAATATTTTGTTTAAAAAGTTGTTAGAAAAAATAAAAAATTTTTTGTTATACAAAGAAAACGATGCTCACGAATTTGAACCGCTATTGGCAGAAATTGAGCAAAGTCCAATAAATCCGCTTGGACCTATTGTATTTTGGATAGTCATTGTTTTTATTTTCTGTGCGGCAATTTGGATGTATTTCGGTAAAATTGATGTTGTTGTTACCGCTAGAGGAATCATTATTCCCGACGGTGAACAAAAAGTTATTCAATCATTGGAAAAAGGCGTCGTTTCTCAAATAATGGTCAAAGAAGGTGAATTTGTTAATGAGGGGCAAATACTTACGATAATTTCTCCTGCAGAACACGAACCTGGATTAGAATTAAATAATTTAAGAGAAGAACAAGCAAAAGTTTTTGAACAAATCCAAGCAACAAAAAGCCGATTGACTATTGCCAGAGATAAAAAGGCTAGATTGACTGACGTTATTGATATAATTCCTAAAGCAAACTTTGATGAAGCTGCTGAACAAGTCAATTCTTTATCACATGAGCTTAATGCTCTTCAAGCTTCTTATTTTGAATTAACAAATAGGAAAGAACAATTGGAAAAGCAAATTCAGACAATAAAAGCACCGATTTCGGGATACATAAATAATATTAAAATACACACAATCGGAGGAGTAGTTACTCCTGCACAAGAACTCATGTCCGTAGTTCCTAAAAATTCAAAGCTTGCTATTAAAGCAAAAGTTATGAATCAGGATATTGGTTTTATTGATGAAGGAATGGATGTTTCAATAAAAGTTGACACATTCAATTTCCAAAAATACGGTATTTTAAAAGGTGAAGTTACCGTTGTCGGCGCAAACAGCATTGATGACGAACGTCTCGGACCTGTTTATGAAGTTTATATCAAACCGCAAAATACGACTTTGGTTGTTGAGGGCAAAGAACAATCAATAAAAGCCGGAATGACTACGACTAACGAAATAAATATAGGAAAAAGAAGAATAATTGAATTTTTCATTTATCCATTAATCAAATACTTGGATGAAAGCATTAAGGTGAGATAAACATAGTAAATTAATCAAAATTTTTGATTAATTTAACAAATCAAAGTATAATAGAGTAGGTTTATTATAGATATATGAAAGGGGTAATATGAAAATTAATTCAAAATTTATCGCTATAGCATGCTTAGCTATTGGTATAATTATTGGTTCAAGTAATTTTGCAATGCCTGATATTGCTACACAAAAAATTGCAGTTGTAGATGTACCTGCAATTGTCTCCAAATCTGCTCAAGTTAAAGCATTGAAAGAAGAACAAATTAAGAAAACTCAAGAACTTCAAAAATGGCTTGAAACCGCAAATGCTGATGTAAAGAAACAATCAACAGAAGCAAACAGACAAAAATTATTAAAGAAATATAATGATGATTTAATGAAGAAAAAAGAAGCAAATACAAAAGCTTATGCGCAAAAATTAGCTGCGATTGATGCTAGTATATCTGCAACAATTGCTTCTCAAGCAAAAGCTAAAGGCTATGACATTGTTCTGACAAAATCTTCAGTTTTATACGGCGGTGATGACATTACAACGGAAATAGCAAAATTTGTTAAATAACAAGAAGTTTTCACTATGTAGCGCACTCGCTCAATATGCGAGTGCGCATTTATTTAGTGTATGTGTTAAGTAATTCGTTGACACATACAAGGATGACAATGAAATAAGGGAATAGGGTAATAAGGAAATAAGAGGTTTTAAATATGTATTTACGCATAGACAAATAAACCTGTCGTCCTGAAAGCGTAGAAAATAAGGATGAAAGTCCGTAATTTTCAAGCTGTTCAGGATCTGACCAAAACATTAGTATTATGCCAAGTTGGTAAGATCCTGAAATCCGCCTTATTTATTACCTCAACTACAAACACCATGTCTAATTTTGTCGGCTATTCAGGATGACGATGAAATAAGGTAATAAGGAAATAGGGGAATAAGATATTTTAGATATTTTCAATGTAAACCGCGTTTTATAAAAGTCATTCTGAGGCTGATTAAGCCGAAGAATCCAGTCGATGATAAACTTTTTTCAACCAGCTGGATTCTGCTTCACTTTCGTTTGCAGAATGACCGAGCGTACGTCCACTAATTTTACGTCAAAATAACTGGATTGCTTCACTTTCGCTCGCAGGGGTAAATGTATGGGCTGGTTTTGAGACTACTAATTTCAAGTCATTGCGGGGGTAAATAAATAGAGCTTGATGTGAGACTACTAATTTTGTGTCATTGCGAGAAAAACGTAGTTTTTCGTGGCAATCCAGAGGTAAATGTATTGGTTTGGCATAAGACTACTGAAGGGAATAAGGGAATAGGGTAATAAGGGAATAAGAGGTTTTAAATATTTTCTATGTTTAACGCGTTTTATTTAAAGAATATTTATAACAACTTATTACCTTATTACCTTATTCACTTTTTTCGCAGCCGTTGGGTGCAATTTATTGCACCTATTAACAAAAA
>CAZCZF010000093.1:0-6143 GCA_964503025.1 uncultured Vampirovibrio sp.
ATTGTAGAAATAGTATTTTTTTGTTAATAACTCCGTACTAGCAAAAATAATTTTTACGCTTTTTTCTCTGATAAAAGGAGTTGTTATGTCAGAAATAAGCTTTAAATCAACATTTAAAATCCCCGTATCGCAATGGGGAGTTAATAATACAAAGAAGCTCCAACTAAAATCTTTGGTAGCATCTTACAATGGGATTGTTACAAAAGGCAAAGACAGTTATGCAGCATTATCCATATCAGATGAAAAAGATATGACGTTTTTGCGTAAATTAACGAAATTAGGTTATTCGCAATTTGAAAAAATTAGCGGAGAAAAAAATACCAAAAGAGTCGTTGATAGAGTATATAACGAAGAAATTGTCTTGATTTGCGCTACACTTTTGAATGCAGGTGCTACACTTTTGTAAATATTTGTAAAGATAAATTCTTTGAATTAGCAATTTTTAATGGAGTTGTGTTTTTATAAATATATCAATTGTGTAGAAAGGAGCAATGTATGTCAGGTATATCTCAAATTAATCCTGCAACGGTGCAAACACCGTCGTTTAAAGCAAAAAAAATTGGAGCAAAAGAGGTTCAAAAATTATTGGACAGAACTAATGGTTATGCGTATGCAGCAAAACATTCAAAAGAAGAGCTTAGGGAAATATTTGTGCGCGATGCTATTTCAAATAAAATTAATAACTCTTTTTGGGATGGTGTAATGGCGTATTTTAAAAATCATGCACCAAAGGGCAAAGTGTAATTAGAATATTGTTGCAGGATGTGGTAAATCTATGATTTATCCACATACTACGACTTCTTTTAGAAAGGAGCGCAAGTGACATTAGTAATATCCGGTTTTCCAGGAATAGGAAAAACTTATGCAAAACAACATTCGAGTGGAATTGTATTAGATTCTGACTCTTCTCATTTCTCTTGGGCAAGAAATGCTGATGGTTCCGTAAAAACAGATGCAAACGGAACCAAACTTAGACATCCTGAATTTCCTAAGAATTATATGGAACATATCAAAAGTAATATAGGTAAAGCTGATATTATATACGTATCTTCGCATGATAATGTAAGAGAAGCCCTTAATAAAGCTAAAATACCTCATGTGCTTGTTTACCCTTCGTACGAAATGAAAGAAGAAATGGTACAAAGATATATTGATAGAGGTTCTCCGAAAGGGTTTGTAGAGCTAATAAAAAATAATTGGGATAATTTTATAAACGGTATGAAACAAGATCCTTGTCCTAATAAAATAGAATTAAAATCTGGAGAATATTTAGCTGATGTTATTACAAAAGCTAAAGAACTTATAACTTCCAAACGAATGAAAGTTTAATTGCAGGATGTGGTAAATCATAGATTTACCGCATCATTTTAATCTTATAAAAAGAAGGTGCGCTTATAAAGCGCACCTTCTTTTATATTTGTTCGTTTACCCCTTTACACCTTTACAACTTAGTGGCAAAGAGCAAGTAAAACACCTGCAGCTACAGCAGAACCGATAACACCAGATACGTTTGGTCCCATTGCGTGCATTAACAAGAAGTTTTGAGGGTTAGCCTCTAAGCCAACTTTGTTAGAAACACGTGCTGCCATAGGAACAGCTGAAACACCTGCTGAACCGATAAGTGGGTTAATCGGAGGTATTTCTTTACCTGTAGACTTGCTTATAAGATTTGTACACCAGTTCATCAATTTAGCCATCAAAACACCACCGGCAGTTGCAAATGAGAATGCAACGATACCAAGAATTAAGATGAATAATGTTTGAACAGTCAAGAATTGTTCTGCAGATAATTTTGAACCTACTGACAATCCTAAGAAGATAGTTACGATGTTGATTAAAGCATTTTGCATTGTATCAGAAAGTCTTTCTACAACACCGCATTCTTTTGCTAAGTTACCAAAGCACAATGCGCCAAGTAACGGGCAAGCACTAGGAACAAAGATTGCACAAAGAATTAGAACTACTAGAGGGAATGCAATTTTTTCTCTCTTAGAAACTTCTCTCAATTGTACCATTTGAATCTTACGTTCAGCTTCTGTAGTAAGCCATTTCATAATAGGCGGTTGAATTACAGGAACCAATGCCATGTATGAATAAGCAGCTACCGCAATTGGTCCAAGTAAGTTTTCTGCCAATTTTGTAGTTACATAAATTGAAGTAGGACCGTCAGCACCACCGATAATACCGATTGATGCAGCTTCCGGCATAGAGAAACCGAAAAGACAATATGCCATCAATAAAGCACCGAAGATACCGAACTGAGCAGCACCACCCAATAGAGCTGTTTTAGGGTTTGCAATTAACGGACCAAAGTCAGTCATAGCACCTACACCCATAAAGATAATCAATGGGAACAAACCTTTGTGGATACCTGCTTCAAAGATAATCCCCAAGAATCCAGTAGGCCCTGCAATTTCTTCCCCAGGTAGCATAAGAATGTTTGATAACAAACCACCAAATGCAATTGGAACAAGAAGTAACGGTTCAAACTGTTTTTTGATACCTAACCAAAGTAGGAACAAACAAATTAGTATCATTGCAACCGGACCGATTGCCTGCAAGTAAACGTCAGCACCTGAAAGTTCACTGCCATGCAAGCAATTTTGTATGTGCGAATTGAACAACATTATACCGGTTGAGTTCCATAGTTCGTGTAAACCATCAATAATATTCATCGTTTACCCCCTTATTAACCCAAAACTACCAAAGCTTGACCAGTAACAATCTTATCGCCTTGAGCTACTAAAATTTCGTTTACAGTACCCGCTTTTGGAGCTTTGATTTCTGTTTCCATCTTCATAGCTTCTACAACGATTAATACATCGCCTTCTTCAACTGAATCGCCTTCAGAAACTTCAATTCTCAAAACATTACCAGGAAGAGCAGCTTTGATTTCTTCGCCTTCTCCGGAAGCACCTGTTGATTTTGCTTCTATACCAGCTTTTACACCGATATCGTAAGTTTTACCGTTAACAACAGCCTTATTATCGCCATCAAGTTTAACTGCGTAGTTTTTACCGTTAACTTTGATTGTGTATTCACCTGTACTTGAAGCTGCCGGAGCTGCTGCTGCAGGTTTGTTAGCAGTTTTATTAACTGAAACAACACCTTTACCAAGTAAGAAGTCAACACCTTTATCAACATTGCCGTCTTTGCAAGCAGCTGCGATGAATAAGTTTTCATCAGTTACAGGAAGACCTGCAGCTTCTAATCTCTTCTTAGCTGCTTCTACACCTTTTTCAGGGTCTTTTTCGTTTATGTCAACAACTTTTTCAGTAGTTGGAGCCATATTCATTTTTTCTTCTGCCCATTTTACTAATTCCGGATCTGGTTCACAAGGAGTTTTTCCGAAGTAACCTAATAACATTTTAGCGTAACCTGGGTTAGCAACTTTCCAATCACCTTGAGTCGCGTTCAAGAACGCTTGTTGAGCATAGAATTGTGAAACAGGAGTTACAGAAGTTGCGAAACCGCCTCTTTCAACACATTCTTTCATAGATTTGATAAGTGCAGGGAATTTATCCAACATACCCATATCTTTTAATTGGTTAACAGTTGTAGCTGTTGCGCCACCAGGAAGAGGTGCTTGGATAAGGATTGGGTTAACTGCCAAAGAAATTGGATCAAGCGGATAATCTTTCATACATTCTTTGAAGATTTCTTCTGTTTCCATAATCTTTTGGATATCCAAGCCTAAATCATATTCAGTACCCTTCAATGCATGCCACATAGAAATAATATCAGGTTGACCTGTGCCACCTGAAACAGGTTTCATAGCCAAGTCAATACCGTCAGCACCACCGTCAAGAGCAGCTAAGTAAGCAGCTAAACCTGTACCTGCTGTTTCGTGAGAGTGGAATCTGATATGAGCATCTTGACCAAGTAATTCACGAGCCATCTTAACTGTTTCGTAAACTTTTCTAGGGTTAGAAGTACCTGATGCATCTTTGAATGCCAATGAATCAAACGGCAAACCTGAATCAAGAATATTTCTCAAAACTCTTTCGTAGAAAGCTACGTCATGAGCGCCTTCACAACCATAAGGAAGTTCCATCATTGTGATTGTAACTTCGTGTTGCATACCATGTTTTTTAATTGAATTAGCAGAATCAATCAAGTTATTTACGTCGTTTAATGCATCAAAGTTTCTAACAACATTAACACCGTGTTTTGCAAACATTTTTGCGTGTAAGTCAATAACGTCACGAGGTTGAGAGTTCAAACCTACAACGTTAACACCACGAGCTAATGACTGTAATTTAATATCAGGACCTACAGCAGCTCTGATTTTGTCCATTGTTTCAAACGCATTTTCATTACAGAAAAAGATTGGAGCTTGAAATCTTGCACCACCTGCTGTTTCAAAGTGCTTAATGCCCGCACCAACTGCAGCTTGTAGAGCAGGAATAAAGTCATCAACAAGAACTTTTGCCCCAAAGATTGATTGGAAACCATCACGGAATGATGTATCCATAACTTTAATTAATTTTTTTGCCATTGTTTATACCTTTCTATTTGTAAGTAATTAAGCGATTAAGTGATTATGTGACTAAGGGTACTATTTTTTGATTTCTTAACTCAGTCACTCATTCACCGTTTATTTCTTTCCAAAGATAGCTGAAAGAATTGCAACTGCAATTTCTTCATCATTTGATGTTGCGGATTTTCTTGCACCGCCTGCTGTTTGAGGAACTACCTCAGGGAAAACCAAATTCAATTTTCCAACAATTTTAGACATAAAAAGCATTGATGCAATTGTAATGCATAAGAAAATTATTACTGTTCCCATGCCAATGCACATTACTGATATGCCTTGAATTAACACTTCATTCATAAAATATCTCCCATTAAAAGTACGTGTTCATTGTTATTATTGTCAATAAGTTTTAAAGCTCCGTCATCTGTTATATCTATTGCAATACCGCATATTTCTTTGTCAAAAACCTTGACGGTAACTTTTTTATTGAGAAATCCGGCTCTTCTTATGTAATCATTTTTTATTAATAAAAATCCATTCTCAATAAAACTATCATACCTCAAACAAAATTTATCTAAAAGTTTTTTTAAAAAAATTTTCTTATCTATTATTCGCCCTGTTTCCATATTCAAGGATGTTGCAGACTGATTGATTTTGGATAAGTTTTCTATCTTTGCGTTAAGATTTACACCGAAACCAAGAACTAAACCTTCTAATTTTCCATGCTCAATAACACCTTCTGCAAGAATACCTGAAATTTTTTTGTCATTCACTTTTATATCATTGGGCCATTTTATAGATGGAATAACGCCATATTCTTCAAAAGTTTCGGCTAAAATTACACACAAATATTGTGTTAGATTTGAGTACACTTCTTTCATTTCATTTGAAGGTTTTAGCACAATAGAAACATATAAATTATCTTCCCCAAGAAAGCTCCATTTACGCTCCATTCTTCCTCTGCCGTTTGTCTGATTGAATGTATATACAACCGTTTTATCCGCTAATTCTTTTATATGCTCTTTGGCGTATTTGTTTGTAGAATCAATCTCTTCTAAATAAAATAAGTACATAGTTTAATTGTATTATAAACAAAAGTTTTTATCTGTTTGATTTTTATCTTATTTGCTCCAACTTACAACCCAGTTTTCTCATTCAGCTTAAGTTGATCTATAATTTTCAAAATTGAAACTATTTCATTGAACAAATTATTAAATGTTTGCAAATTTGTTTCTTTAAAATCACTTCCCATTGCAAACATATCTTTGCCTGTTTCAATTGCTATAATAAACTTATTATCTTTAAATGAACCTCTTAGAAAATTCGCATGAAAATACAATTTTAAATTTTCCAATCTATCTATCATAGATGTTGTAAGTATGTACCTTGCTTCTACTTGATCAGTTGAAAAAACGTTATATTTTTTCATAAAGTCAACAGATTCCAGTTTTATATTTTCGTATTTTTTAGAATCTACAGCAATCTTTTTTGAGTTTAAAGATTTATCTAAGAAGAAAGTATGTCCCTTAAAATTTTTATTCATTTTTAACTCGACAACAATACCTCTAAATGGTGCATATCTTAAATATTTTATTATAAATATAATAAATAAAACGATAACCAACTGCAGAGAAAAAACTCCGGAAAGCCATACAAATAAAAATGG
>CAZCZF010000094.1:0-6074 GCA_964503025.1 uncultured Vampirovibrio sp.
GTTTACAATACACCAATTGTAATAAATGTTTTCTTAAAGAGTTAAAGTAATTATTACCATATAAATTAGACATAAATTCTTCTTTGTAGATTTCTCCTGTGTTATCACAATATTTTTTATAATCTATTAATTGTTCCAAGTTTGAATAATAAACAAATGGAGCATAAATAAACATCTTGATATATTTGTATTGCTCTTTAAGTGTGGCAATTCCCCAATCTTTTTGAGAAAAAACTCTAAAGTTATTTATAATAAAATCCTCAGATGTTTGAATATTTTCATCCGTTAGATCAAGATAATTATCGAATTTTGAATTTTCAAACACTTTTTTTGCATTCACTGATGTAATATATTGCTCAGGTGACATTTTCCATAATCGAGTGGAATGAATATCATCTATTGTTTTATTATGGGTTTCAAAATATCTTGAAAAATCAGGTTCCTGAACGAGTGGGATGTTGAAAAGTTCTTGTAAGTCTTCTTTTAATCCAAAATAACACCAATCAGAAATATGAAATAGCATTCGCTGCTGTTTTTGTTTTTTCTCGTCATATTTTATTGAATAAATTTCATATACAAAAATGCGTTGTTTAAACAGAGATTTTTCAGAATTTCTGACAACAAAATCGTCAACCAATTTTAAAACATTATCATTTTTTAATATCAAATCACTTCTTAAACGTAAAACATATTTTCTTGTTGCCGCATTGATGCCGTTTTTACTTGAAACAATAATTCTATTAAGATTATTGTATTTATTTTTTTTATCATCAAATATAATAGCCCCAGGATCTTTGTTTAGAATTAACTTATCATATAAACCTACTAAATCTTTAACATCTGTACCTTCCCAAGTTGATAAGATAATCTCTGCGTTAGGAAGTTGCTTCCGGATACTTTCTAGACATTTTTTTGTTATTTTTTTTTCAATTTTTCCTTGTATAACAACAGAGATTTCATTACTTTGCATTAAATCTCCTTTTCAAAAAATTAAAAAAGATTTTTGCATTTTTTCTTTGTACTTTATGTAGTACTTTATTTACACGATTTTCAAAATTATTAAAGTAAACAGAGTTAATATCTTTATATCCCCAAGACAAGTTTATAATACTTCTGAGCTTATTTTTAAAATCACCATTTACATCAACAACATATTTCCGTGTTGGGAAAAATTCTTCTAGAATATCCGCCCAAAAAGATGGTTGCCAGTAATTTTTATAAACAGGAATATATGTATTCTCATACTGATAATTTTCATCAGCATAATCATTTATGAACATAAAAGGCTGTTTAAGAAAATATTCTGTTTCTTTTCCAAAAATTCTCGCCTCATACAATGCCCCAGAAGAAATTGAAAAATATTTTTTTATCTTATCTGTCGCAATTAAATCATAAGTTGCTATATCTTGAGGATACAGAATTGTAGCTCTATCAAGAGTTTTGATAAAGTTTATATAATCTTTATTGTTTTCACAAGGGTGGATTTTATAATACAAATGTTCGTATTGATTATAAATCTTCATAAATTTATCTTTATAATCAAAAAATGATACCATCCTGTTATTCTCCAATAATGAACAGTCCATAACTGTTTGTGCAAAAAACACACAAAAATTTGGTTTAAGGTCTATTTCATTACAAAAATCTTTTCTTGCAGTTTGCGCTTTAATAAAGGCGGCCTCAAGCCCCCAATCTTCCTCATTTGCTTGATATTTTTTTAATTTATTAAAAACATCTCTGTTGCTTGATGTAATTCCGAAAAATATGTCATCCATAAATCGGACTGGATGGCACATTAGTTTAATATACGGAATGCTTAATTTATTAAAAGCATCTTGCAAAAATGGATGTAATTCATAGGCAATTACTAAAGAATTATCAAAATACTTTTTTACTATACTCAATGTTTTTTCGTTATTTTCAATGTTGTAAATATCTATCCAAGAAGTTTTTGTAATATCTCTTATATTAAGAGCATTGTAAATTTCATAATAAAAACTTTTATTGGAATTAGCTAATGCGGATTGCACTGTGATATTAGTAACATTTTTAATAATGTAACCAAAAATTTCATATAACCATCCGGTATTAAAACAATGTCCTTCAGGATATCTGAGGATATTATCTAAAATAATAATTTTATTCATTTTTAACCCCCGTAATTCCGTGATATTCATTTCTTAGGTTCAGCAAATAGTCCATAGCTTCTTCTATTTCGCAACATTTATTAGTTTGTGGATTTACATAGTGAGAATACAATATATAAGCAATAAAAAAAACTTCTTCTAATGTCCGCTTATTAGTTCTTCTACTACAAATTTGATCATCTATAGTTAGTCCCCATCCAGCATAAAATGGCATACCAAAAGTATGAACTTCTTTATTACACATCAGGGCTTCAAAGCCAAATTGGGTAGAACAAACGTACACTTTATCAACATATTTGATTAATGAAATTGAGTTAATCGGGGTTTTCTGAAGATAAAGATTGCCTTTTTCTTCAAGATGGGTAAAATACCCACCCTTTTTACCAGCGATAGTATCAGGATGTGTTTTAACTATAATATCTGCATCAGGATTTTCTTTGATTGCAGTTTCAAGCATTTTTCTAAATGTAGATTCATCAGCAAGTCCGCGAATAATACTCATATCTCCATAGCTTTGGTCAACAACCAAGACTTTTTTGACGCCATCTCTGCCAATTTTTGGAGTATAAATTGGTTGATGATTATATTTTGTCAAATGTGTATCAATTATTTTATTAATACAATTTTTTGCCCTCTGCATCTCGTCATTAGTAAACGTTAAAGATGTATCATTAAGCATTTGTTCCATTCGGCTTGGGCGAGTTGCATCAAAATATGTTGTTAAGTCATCGACGGTAAAACTGATACCTTTTTTATATTTCTCAGGAGCAGTTTTATTTGCCGCAGTATCTGCTGAACGCAAAAAACCATCTTCAAAAAATATACAAGGTCTATTCAAATTCTTTGCAAACGCAAATGTTCTAAGATGATTTTCAATAGGTCTTATACCCCAACAAATATATGCATTATCAATATCAAAAATATTTTCATATTTAATTGGATCACAATTAAGTAAAATATCTAAATAACAAGCATGTTTGTCTGCTAATAAATATCTTGGAGTCTTGTTAATCGATTTAATTGCATCATTAATTACTTGTTTAGGTTTTTTGTTTTCATTTAATAACGTTTGCAACTGGAAATCATGCATTATATTAAAAAGATATTCGAAAGTTTTAAGATTTTCTTCTTTTAGAATATTAACCCATTTTTTCTTTTTTATTTTAAAACCCAAAAAACAAATTGTATCTGTATAGCCGTTTATTTCTTTTGAAAAAATACATTTAAAAAACTTTTTCATATTAAATTGATTCCTCCAATAATTCATCTACCTCGCTTAAAAATTTTTCTTTTCTCAAAATAAGAATTTGTTTTTTATTTTGAATAGTATTAATTAGTTTTAATCGATTATCAATTATTTCTTTAAATAAAGCCTTAAAATCCAATAAATACGAGGTATTTTCGAGGTTGACTGAATATTTTTCCATGCCATATTGTTGCAATGCACCAATATTTTTATGAATATAATATTGAGAAAAAGCAAGGCTGATTACGGGAACATCTTCTCCCATTGCAAAAATTATGGGATGATGTTTCATTGTGATACAATATTCCGAATTGGCAATTATGTTTCGTATCTTTCTAAAATCATAGTCATATTCAAAACAACTAATTCGAGCATTTGGATATTTTGATATATAATCATCGAAGCTATTTTTATCACTTTTGTGCATAGGAATAAACACTATTTTATAAGTTGTCGTCGACAAAATTTCAGTTACTATTTTATGTATCTTGTTAATATAAATATTTTTTTCTTTATCTGACATGCCCCAATAATGAAAATTTAAAGAAATATATTTTTCAGAAACTATAGGTAAGTTAGTAGCTTTTTCACAAAACAAAGCATCATCATGAGTCGCAAAACATCTATCTTCTCCAAAATCGATTTCTTTTAAATCTGATAGTGAAAATTTTTCATCTCGAACTGTTATTATTTTAACTTTTTTAAATCCCCATTTAGCAACATATTTAATAAATTTATTTTTCCATATTCCAATAGTTTGCCCACTCATTACAACTGGTGTTTTAAAAATCTCGGCTATTTTTGAAATAATTATTCCATCTAACAACCTTGAAAGAGTTTCACCGGTGAGGAAGCCACCTCCAGAAATATATACCAATTTTGATTCCAAGATATCTTGAAGCAATTGAGATTTTCTTGCATTTATTAACAACGTTGGTAAATCTGCTCTAACAAAATAGGCATTTAACAAAAGAAGTAATGAATTTTTTATAAAACTTACTTTTTCTGAAAATTTAAATTGTTTAGAAAATGCAGTATTAGGATAACCCTGATTGTAAAAAGAGACCCTTGATGCATACGCCGTAAAACAAGAATGTTCCTGCATAGTATAATTTGGATTTGGAGATAACACTTTAATTTGATAATTAGAATACCTTTTTGTTAATAATTTTAAAGTTTCGTTACATTGAGCCTCATCTCCTGTATTGCCAAAGCCATAACCTCCAATTACAATAATTTGTTTTAGTACATAATTTTTGTCAGAGGACTTAAATTTAAAAATTCTACGAATTTGTTTTCTTAAATATTTTATACAAAACATTATAATTTTCCTCCTCGATTAGCAATCAATTCAATTATTGGCATTATTTTTGACGTAATTTTGTAGCCAAAATTAGCATATAAAAATTTTGAAGATTTAGATATTAATGTATATTTAAATAACTGATTTTTTCGATTTGATTTTGATAAAATTGATTTATTGTTTTTATTATAAGATTGTGCTTGTTTGTAAATAGCTGTTTTATATTGGTGTTCTTTCATTGCTTCATAATTTAATTCTTCAAAGACTGCTCCACAATTAAAAAAATTATCCAAAATAGCTTTGTTTCTAATAATAACAATAGATTTTCCCAGGGGATCTTTTGCCCATTCGCCCCAAGCATCTTTTATTGAAATATCTGCTTCATATCCCCAAAAATCAGAACATTTTAAACAAGCACCCATTGCAAAATAATAATTTCGCCATATGTGTGTCCATTTAGTATCAAAACGATTTTTATTTAATAAAATATCTTTTTCAGTGTAGATGAGATTTTTAAAATTATTTGCATCGTTAATTTCATCATCTTTATATCTTATATTGACTTTCCATTTATTTTTATCACTCAGTTTATTGATTTCTGTTAAAAAATCAATAAACTGTGCATTAGTATTGTGAGAACACACTAATGCACAGGTTACAATATTAATATCATTATATTTTTTGTTTTCTTTAAATAATTTTTTTAATCCTCTAATTACACAAGGAGTGGCCGTAATAAAATAGGTTTTTCCTTTTTCTAATTTAGATATTACATCGGAAAAATCAATTGGCTGATAAGCCGAACTCACATTCTCGCAAATTTCATCAGAAGATGTGCTTAATCTTGCACCATAATGCAAGTTACCACGATGCCCCCATAAACGTTCTACATGAATCATGCCCGCTATTTTTCCACTCTTTAGCATATAATCAGCTAGTGCTGTTACAACACCACCCGAACAACATTTTTGTCGTTGAACTTTTTCTGGATTCCAAGCGACATAATAAAAAGCATTATGCAAGCCAAATGTATGTGGCTCTTTATATTTATATAATTTTTCAACCTCGCAATTAATTTTATCTTTTGTATTAGGACAATACAGCGTACATAAACCACAATTATTACATTTATTTTCATCTAATGTAGGTACTTTCTCTATATATTTATTTAATTGCAAGCTAATAGCATTCACCGGACAAACTAACTTGCAAATACCGCAATTTACGCAATTGTTATTTTTTAAAGTATCATTTATTACATTTTTTTTCATTTAAACCTCTAAAAAATTTTGTTAAATATACACGGTTGGGGCCCCTTCGGGGGCGTGAATTGAAACCCGATGTTGTCGGCTCTCTTTTGGGCCTTTCCTGTCGCGCC
>CAZCZF010000095.1:0-5856 GCA_964503025.1 uncultured Vampirovibrio sp.
CTATACATTATTGTACAAATGTATAGAAAAATAAGAGCGAGTTTGACGTATAAATTAGATACTTTTAGAAAGGAGTAAAGTTTATGAACGTTGGAATTGGACCAAATCATGCATTGTATCCGCAATCAGCACCAAAATTAGAAGGTGGTTCCGGCACAGGAAGCACTACTAACACAGAAGGAGTTAGCAGCAATCCCGAGCTAACTGAATTAGAAAAAAAATTACAAGAAGCACAAAAGAATGTTGAAGTAAAAGCAGCTAAAGTCGCAGAATTAAAATCAAGCGTTCAGACATACGCACAAGAGGCTCTTAATGCCGAAGCCGAAGCAACAAAAGCACAAGCTGATGCAGATGCTGCAGTTGCTGCTAAAGAAGAAGCTGAAGCAGCAAAAATAACTGCACAAGGTGAAGTAGAAGTCGCTCAAAACAGCGTTGAAGTTGCGCAAGGAGAAGTGAACGCAGCTCAAGCTGAAGTGGATGTTGCACAAGGAGAAGTAAATACGGCTCAAGCTGCAGTAGACTCTGCACAAGCAGCTTTAAGCAGTATTTCTGAAACAATCGAAGAAACATATACATACACTGATGCAAACGGTAATCAATGTACTGGCACAAGAATGGTACCCAATCCAGCTTACGCAGAAGCAAAAAAAAGCTTTAGAAGATGCGCAAGCAATTCTTGCAGAAAAACAAGCTATTCTTGCTGAAAAGCAAGCAATTCTTGCAGAAAAACAAGCTATTCTTGCTGAAAAGCAAGCAATACTTGAAGAAAAGCAAGCTACACTTGAAGAAAAACAGGCAATATTGGCTGAAAAACAGGCTGAGTTAGAAGCAGCAAATGAAGCAGCACAAAAAGCTCAGGCTGATTTTGAAAAAGCAGAAAAGGCAAAAGAAGATGCAGTAAATAAAGCCAATGATGTTGCAGAAAAAGCCGCAAAGCTTGCTGAAGAAATAGATGCTCTAATGGCAGAAATTAATGAAGGCAATACTGAAATACAACAACTTGCCCAAGAAATAGAAAGTGCGATTGCCCAAGAAATTGCAAAAAAATCACAAGAAGAAGCCGATAAAGCGGCAAAAGATGCAGAAGAAGCTAAGAAAGCAGCCGATAAAGCAAAAGTGGCAGCAGACAATTGCAATAAGATTAAAAATGGAACTGAAGAAGAAGTGCCGGAGGACGAAAAAGATGAAGCAGATGATAGCGAAGAAGTTGCCGAACTTAAAGCACAAATCGCAGAATTACAAGCACAACTTGCAGCCTTAACAAATCCAGAAGAAACTACTGAGCCTGCAGCTAATCCGGAAGAAGAAGAAGAAGAAAACGATGAGTATGCTGCTATGATTGAAAGTCTACAAAAACAGGTAGAAGATTTGAAACAACAGTTAGCAAACAGTGGTGGCAACATTACAGGAGATGGAAACACCGGAAACGGCACCGGTAATATTAACGGCGATGGCAATAACTCCGGCAATACCTACAATACGACAAATACCTATACGGATTCAAACAACGATAATTCGGTAAATGATTCTTATAATACCAATACGGATACAAACAATTCCGTGAACAATTCGCACAACACAAACAACAATTCAAACAATGACAATTCAAAAAATCAAGATTCGCACGACAAAACCACTGACATAATGAATTTGTTTTATGAGCAAGCGATGAAAAGACGTGACTTGATTTTGGACAGATTAAAAGCGTTCTTTGAATGGGACGGTAATTCAGAGTATCAAATAAGCGCAGAAAAATACAGCGAATTGCAAGAAAAAATTAAAAACGGCGAGGAATTAACAAGCCTAGAAAAATTGCAAATGGCGGTTTATGACTTAAACAGCTCAATAAAAGAAATCGTTACAAATGCAACCAATACAATAAACGAGCTTCAAAACGTAGATCAATCTCAACTTCAACAAATGAGCGACCCTGATGGCAGATTAATCTTCAAAGATGCGAATAATCAACACGTAATGCAAAATGTAGGAGAAGACGGTAGTATCAGTTACTCTTACGAAGACGGAACTGCATTTGAAGGAACCGAAGAAGAATTAAATGCAGTTATGGGTTATCAAGTTAAAGACGAAAACGGAAGCCACTACACAGATGCCGACGGCAACAAAGTATTCATGAACGTTGACGAAGAAGGCAATGAGGTATACACAAATGAAGACGGTTCTCCTTTTGAAGGCGACGTAGAAGTTCTTAATCCTGAACTAAAAGAATATAAAACAGAGGAAGAAGTCCTTGCTGATTGTGAAGCTCAAATTGCAGAACTTGGCGAAAAATTTATACCAGAAGGAGCAGAAAATCCTGCGGCAAAAGAAGTTACACCGGAAGATACTGCAGCAGGACTAGGGTTGAGCCCTACTGATAAGAATGGAGCATTTACACAAGAAACTCCAATGGGAACGTATCTCTACATTTGGGATCCACAAAACAAAGAGTTTAAATCCTTTACTATGGCAGAAAATAACGAGGATACGGAAGCTGACTTTACACCTGACGGAAAAGCAATTGACAGAAGTAACGAAGAAGCTGTCAAAGCAGAAGCAATGCTCGCACTGCAAAATGAAGAATTTGAAATAGATCCAAACGGCAGTTATCCGTTCTCTGCAATTAAAGACGGCGAGTATTATGAATACGACGTAGAAAACGGATGTTTTAAGAAAAAAGAAGTCGAACAATAATTATCGTCAATTTACAAAATGCCCTCTCTTGTTGAGAGGACATTTTGTTATGTAACAATTAAAATATTTTCTTTACAATCAAGGCAATTTTTGAAAGTAAGGAATCTTTTTATAAATAAGATAAGGATTAGTGTGCTTGAATATTAATAATTATAAAAATCAGGAAACTCCAATAAAAACTGCTTCGACAGTTCACTCTACGTCGTTTAAAGCTGGCATGCCTGGCGTTCTTAATGTGAGCGGAAACATTATGCAAGGAATTGAAAATAGCGGTTTTCTCGGTTCTTTCCTAATTCAAGATTTTGTAGGTATGACAATTCCTCGTACCGCAGCCGGTTTTTTAAGAGATAAAGAAAAAACTGGTGAATATAACATTCAGGAAGGAACAGAAGTTTTCGGAAGAGAAGCATTGACCGGTCCTTGTATGATGGCAGTTGCACCAATCATGTTACTTCTTGCTGCAAAATTCGGACGTTCTACTAGCGTTAATTCTCAACTAATAAAACGCTTTGGAAACAGCTTAAAAGAAGTTCTCGCGAATCCGAATTTCGATAAGAACTTGTTAAAAAATCCTGAACAATTTAAACAAGAATTTTATAAAACAAATATCGAAAAAATGCTTAAGGATACGCTTGGTCAGAAAAATACAACCCAAGAATCCGTTGAGTATATCCTAAAGCAAATTAACAATATGGAAAATATACCAAAAGACGTGAAGTTAAAAAAATTTCGAGGAAAAGCTAAGTACAAAGACGAATGCATGAACAATATTGTTGAATACATAAACAATATTAAATATAACACCAGCAGCGATTTAGACATGCTCAAGAAGGTAAAATTCGGCTCTGATAAATTAGACAGCAAAAAAGTATTTTCTACACAAAATACAATTGATGCAATGATGAAATATACGGATGACGCAATCACAGCCAATAAACAATTAGATAAGCTTGACGAACTAATGGCTGAAAGCATCAAAAACAAATCTCTCGCAAAACGATTAATTACCAACATTACCATGGTAGCAACAACTCTGGGTGTTTTATCAGTATTACCTAAAATTTACGCAAGAAGCAATGTTGCCCCAGGAGCAAGAACAGCAGGGGTAAATGGGGTAAATGGGGTAAATAAAAAAAGTGATTTAAACGGAGCTGTTGATACGAAATCTGCAAATTCCGACACTGAACAAACTCGCAACAACGAACCTGCATTCAAGGGAAAGAAGCCAAATAAGAGTGCACTTGAGAGAATTGGAAAAGTAATTGACAAAAACAAAGGCGATTTCTTATCTTCTGAATTTGAATATAACGGACACAATTTTACAAATTCTTTAATGGCAAGTTTATCGTTATTTGGACTTTTAACTCCTCGTGGAATGAGAGCCTACAACAGAGCTCAAGTTGATGAAAACGGTAAAAAAGATTTAACGGAATTGTATGAAATTCTTTTAAGAGATGTAACATCAAGCTTAACAGTTGTATTTGCCGTACCGATGCTTACAAGAGCATTTGTTACATCCTATGAAAAACAATCAGGATTTGTTTTGATGCAAAAAGACAGAACTCCTAAAACAAAATTCCAAACGATACGTGACTTACTAAATCCATACAGCAAGGCACACGTTCTTACAAACTCAGAACTTAATGCGCTTTACAATAATATTAATAACAAAGAAAAAATGTTGAACTTCTGTAAATACATCGACAAAAATGGTGGTGATTTAGAAAAAATATTATCTAAATCCGAGCATGCAGAGGGCATACTTAAGGGCTTAAACGGTTTAAGTAAAAATGAAAAGAACAAAAAAATCGCAACTTTGTTTGAAAAAATGGATAAAACAAAAGCTGATGATGTTATCAAGAAAATAATGAAATCTGTAAACAACACAAAATGCAATAAGATGACAATGTTTGCAAGAGGTTTAACCTCTATCCCTGGATTACTGACAACTGTATTTATTTCTCCGTACTTATTGGGTTGGTTTATCCCACGCTTAACATATAAAAATACTCAAAGAATCCATGAAAAACAGGACAGAGAACGCGAAGCAAGAAAGCTTCAACAAACAGCTTAGAGATAATTGGAAAGGATTGATTTTACATAATTTTGAGTTTCTTTATACGGAGGGACTCCATCGTATTTATCAACAGCACCAGGACCTGCATTATAAGCCGCTAGTGCAAGGATAACATTTCCATTGTACCTGTTAAGCATAGACTTCAAATACTTAACTCCGCCTTCTACATTTTGCTCAGGATCCATTGCATTTGTTACACCAAGCCCTTTTGCAGTAGCAGGCATGAGTTGCATTAATCCCATGGCACCTACTCTCGATTTTGCGTTCGGATTAAATCCGGATTCCTGTTTTACAAGAGCATTAACAAGCTTTTCGTCAACACCATGTTTTTTTGAAACTCGCGAAATTAATCCTTTAATCTGTTCTTTAGTTGTAATCTTTTCTGAACCATCATTCTGAGTCGCATTTGCTTGTGCCGCATAAATATTTGCATTAACCTTCGTAACCGGCTTGGTTAATAAATCACCAAACTTTACATTGGCAGAATTTTTCAGAACGCTGTCAAATGATTGAACCGTACTTTGCAGATTCACTTCCTGAGAATTTTGTTTCTCTACCGGTGTCCACTGTGCATTTAAAGTGTTTACATAATTATTCATTTGTACAGCACGTTGCATTGCGCTCGACTTCCCTGACGAAGATAATAAATTTTGTATCATTGAAGAAAACATACCAATAAGTCCTTTCAGTTATGTAAACGAAATTTAACAGGAATTCTTTAACTTTATATCAAAAATATCCACTATTTGGTTTAATTAAAATGTATGTAAAGTCAATAAAGCATGGTTTCGTGTAGATTTTTTTTTTATAGTATGGTATTATTTACGAAGTATGGGAGAGTGTTAGGTGAATACTGATAATTTTATAATTGAAAATGATGACATTGAGTTAGCTCATGACATTTGTAAGTTAATTACGGATGATAACATTCGTAACAGGGCGGTTGCAAATGCAATTGCATCAAATATTGCAACAAAATATTTCGACAAAGATAGCTTTGAAGTCGACATAAAATCAGGGCTTCATAATATCGGCTTAGTGCTGGAAGATATTGATATTTCAGATATCTACATAAAGAATAATTATAT
>CAZCZF010000096.1:0-5398 GCA_964503025.1 uncultured Vampirovibrio sp.
GTATATAAAAATTGTATAATTTCATTATCAATAAAATCTGTTACAAAACTTAATATACCAAACAAATTTATATTGAACTCACTGACCTTTATTTGTAACAAATTGTAAACATTTTATTATATATCCTAAAGTTTTCAAAAAAAATGCCGTTATTATATTTGTAGTTAATTTAAAGGAGATTATTTTGCAATTTAATCAATTTAATTACTATTCATTGTTAGCAAAAAACGAAATAAGGACAAATCAAGAGTACAACGATACACTTGATTTAATTTGTCAAATAGAAAAGTGCAAGACAATAGTCCAAATAAAAGATCTGTTAAAACAAAAACTTAATATTGCAGAGGATGTAAGCAATTATAAACTTGGAGTTTTAGGACATTTGTCAACTCAAAATACTGATAAATATTTTAAAGTTAACGTGGAATACGATAATAATGTCAGTATTTGTATATTTCCTAAAAAAGAAAATAAAGAAGGAGCTGAACTGTGACAACTATTAAATTATATGATTCTGCAGTAAACGCTATTAACGGAAATTCAAATCCACAAGCAGAAACCAGCAATACAATAAATGTTGATATACAAGATATTTTACAAATGGTTTATGAAGGCAAGCTGAACGAAGCAATTGCCCTTCTTAATCAAGCCGGCCTTTCATCAACTACAATTGAAGAAAATGGTGTCACAATAATGACATTTAAGTTTGAGAATCGTACGTATACTGTCAGATACAATCCGGTGTCAGATGATAATGAGGTTAACACTGATAATACTTCAAATTCTGAAACTGAAAGCAACCCTGAGCAAAATATAGCAACAGAAAAAGAAGCAGATCCTGTATTAAAAGAATATTTAGATAAAAAATATACAAATTATAAGGGCAAAAATAGGGTGTATGTACTCCTTGATGGTCTTTATACTCGAAATGGAGGTTGGGATTTTTCAGGTGCATACACCGTAAACATAAACAGTGCTTTAAGAGGTTCTGCCAGAGCTTCTGATGACCTTAATTACGTAATGTCTTACGTTCTTGTAAATAAAGGTTATATAAATTCCCAAAATCCAAGTGGCGAAGAAATAAAAAGTGCAATAGATTCTTACCTCACTGATGTTGCAACAAAGCTTGGAAAATCCGTTGATGATTTAACCGGCGCTGAATTGGTAGCAGCATTAGCAAATGACGATGAAGCATTTGGCATAAAACTAGAGAAAGATGCAAAGGCTGATAAGGTTTCTAATTCTTTCTTTGATATGCCGAAAAATACATTGTCAAATTTTGATTATGAGTACGGATGCGGAGGATTACTAAAAGCATTTCAGGAATATATTTATGCTTTAGAACCTGATTTGAAAGATAACAAGATGGCACAAGCGGTATTTGAAGCAGCAGGAATTACTGATTCAGATACCATTGATGACAAACTTGAAAAAATTGATGCATTTTTCAAAAAACTGGCAAAAGAATTGAATAAACCTAAGATTAGTTACGCGCGTGGAGATGATACCTTTAAGGCAGTGTATAACTACTTAGGTGAAAATGGATATTTAAAACAAAATACCTATGATCAGAAATATTTTGAAGAAAATAAAATGACAGAAGAAGAAATTAACAAATATTTCTATCCTGAAACTCAAGATGACGGAACTGTTATCTATAAATTAAAAGAATCAGCAGAAAACATCGATAATGTTCTAATGCTTGTCTCACAACGTATATACAATGAGGGAGTTGCAAGTAGGACTGATGCAACACAAGAAGCAGAATATAACAACAACTTAAAGAATCAATACACTACTATGGGTTCATTTGCAGATGCAAATAAAGAATTAGAAGCGTTCGCAAAAAGAAATAACTTAACCCAAGTCGAAAATGGTGTATATCAAGGCGAAAACGGAGTTTTATATTACCTGATTTGTACCGGAGGAACCGACATTCATATCGGTTGTTCAGACTGGGACAATGCAGTTGATGAATTTCAACCGCATGCTGTAAGCAATGTGCATAATGATAACTTTGAAAATGGTTACTTATATATGACATTATTGCGAAATATAGGTCAACCGGATAATCCTGTAGTTAATGTAAATGTTTCTGATAATAGAAAAGTAGTCTATTATCAAACAGCCGATGGAAAGTATCACAAAATGACCCTGAATGAACGTTGGACTAACAGTTTAGCATCTAAGTTAGGTTACGATAAATTCTGTGAATCTTTCCAAGCTGACAGTTTAGAAGAATTAGGTACTGCCAGAAGAATGAAAGACGGTGAGTCTATTGATGCATACAGTAAAGATGTAAAAATGTTCTACATAGAAGATGTTACAGAAGAAGATTTCATCAAGGCAGGACTTGGAATTTATGATAGTAGAGTTGGTTCTACTTCAAATTCTGAACAAACAACAGAAACCGATTCTGCAACAACAAATAAAAGTGAATCTACAGCAGAAGCAGAAGAGCAAGAGCCGGAAGCAACGTATACTGATGCTTTAAAAACAGTAATATTACAAAACTTCCTAAAAACAGATACCTCTTCACGTACTTCATTGGAAGGTTTAGACTCACTCGGCAATGGTCAAACTCTTACAAATGCTAATTGGAAAAACAACAATCCAAACTTAAGCGATAAAGAAAAAGAAGAATTGGTACAAAAAGCTTTGGAAAAACTTTTGAATGACAGTTCTAACATTATAAATGAGACTGATGAACACGGCTGGGTTGTTGCTCTAATAAAATCGTTGGGCGGAAATATTTTGAATAGGAATTATCCACTTGACAGAATTCCAGGCGGTTTGATTGTGCCAAACACGATTACATTTGAAGTAAACGGAAAAGAATATATGATTCCTTTTGCTTCTAGTAGAAGTCTTGTTTATGATACGAATGAGACTGATAAAATAATTCAAAGAATGGTTGCGGATGGCTATGACGAATCCGAGGTTAAAAAACTATTTGAAGCCGTAAAAGTCGTTGACGGAAAAGTACAACAGTATGCTTTGAATGACTGGGTACTGTTTGCATTCTGTAAAAATCATTCAGAAGATTGGAGCAAAATGCAATCTGAAATTTTAACAAAATATTTTTCATAAAAATACTATCTATAACATTAATTAACACAAGGAGACGCAAAATGTCTTCTTGTGTTTAATGTTTACATCTTTTATACGATAACAGTTATTAAAATAAATGTTATTTTGCTAAAAAAGGAAATTATATGTCTAACATTTCAGTCGGAAAAAAAGGAGAAGAATTTGCAAAAGCTTATCTTCTCAAAAATGGTTACAAAATAATTGAAACCAACAAGCGATTTTCTCGTTTTTGTGAAATCGACATAATCGCATCAGATAAAAATACACTCGTTTTTATAGAAGTTAAAACTCGCTCATCCGGCGCATGCGGAAGTCCGTTGGAAGCAATTACACGCACTAAATATCAGCACATTAAACAAGGATTGTTCTTGTACTTAAAAGAAAATCCTCAGTACAAAAAATTCCGAATTGATGCAATTTCTGTCATTTTAAAACCTGAATTTAAAATTGAGCATTTAAAGAATATATCTTTATGATAAAATAGGGGTAAAGCAAAAGTGAGGAAAAATTATGACAGAATTAAGAGATAAGTATGAAGTTGTTATCGGACTTGAAGTTCACGCTCAACTTAAAACAAAATCAAAAATATTTGCGCCGGATTCTACAGAATTTGGTAACGAACAAAATACGCAAATAAGCCCAATCACATTAGGAATGCCTGGGGTACTTCCTGTTTTAAACAAAGAATGTGTTAACATGGGTATTTTGCTTGGTTTAGCGTTAAACTGCGAAATCCCTTCAAGATGTAAATTTGACAGAAAACAATATTTCTATCCGGATTTGCCAAAAGGATATCAGATTTCACAATATGATGAACCTATTTGCGTAAACGGTTATATAAATGTAAAAGGCAAAAGAATCGGTATCACTCGTGCGCACTTGGAAGAAGATGCAGGTAAACTTGTTCACGTCGGCGCGGCAGGTATCAACGGCGCAACTTACTCACTCGTCGATTTAAACAGAGCAGGTACTCCACTTTTAGAAATCGTTTCCGAACCTGACATGCGCTCAAGCGAAGAAGCTAAAAATTATATGGAAGAATTGCGAGAAATAGTCAGATATCTTGGAGTTTGTGATGGTAACCTTGAAGAAGGTTCAATGAGATGTGACGCAAATATTTCCATCATGCCAAAAGGTTCAAAAGAATTTGGCACAAGAGCTGAAATTAAGAATGTTAATAGTTTCTCTGCACTTCAAAGAGCTATCGAATACGAAATCGACAGACAAATCGAAATTGTAGAAGAAGGCGGACAAGTTGTCCAAGAAACCAGATTGTGGGATGACAACCTTAAAGAAACACGTTCTATGAGAGGAAAAGAAGACGCGCATGACTACAGATATTTCCCTGAACCGGATTTAATGCCACTTGAAATTTCAAGAGAATGGGTGGAAGAAATCAGAGCTAAAATGCCTGAACTTCCTGAAGCTAAGCGTCAAAGATACATGGGCCTTGGCTTAAGCGAGTATGACGCTTGCGTTATCGTAGAACAAATGCCACTTGCATTATTCTTTGATAAAGTTCTTGAACTCGGTGCAAACGCTAAAATCGCAGTTAATTTTATGATGGGTGAAATTGCAGCATACTTAAAAGAAAACAAAATTGAAATTTCTGAAACAAAATTAACTCCTGAAAACCTTACAGAGTTAATCGCATTAATCGAAAAAGGCACGATTTCTAATAATATTGGTAAACAAATCCTTATCGAAGATATGATTACAAACGGAGAAAAAGCTTCCGCAATCGTTGAAAGAAAAGGTTTAAGCCAAATTTCAGACGAAGGTGCAATTAAGGCAATCGTTGAAAAAATCGTAAACGCTCACCCGAATGAAATTGAAGCATACAGAAACGGTAAAACAAACTTGCTCGGCTTCTTTGTTGGTCAAGTTATGAAAGAAACAAAAGGAAGAGCTAATCCTAAGACTGTTAACGAATTAATCAAACAGATTTTAGAAGGATAATTAAAATTAAATAAAACGGCTTGTCTTTTAGAGACAAGCCGTTTTTTCAACTACTCTGCATTTTTCATCGTTTCAACTGTTCTAGTTCTGAAAAAGAGAGAAATCTGATATAACACAAGATGTAAGATGCGGTAAATCTACGATTTACCGCATCTTACGACTTATTCACTTTTTTCGGTAGTTTTAAATCTAGTCATTGCGAGCGAAAGCGAAGCAATCCAGTTATTTTGACGCAAAACAAGTAGTCACACATCCAGTTCATACTTTTACCCCTGAAGCAATCCAGTGCTTACCCCCTTCTCCCTCAAGTGGCGAGGGAAAAAAGAATCGACTAAAAAACACAACAAAA
>CAZCZF010000097.1:0-5388 GCA_964503025.1 uncultured Vampirovibrio sp.
TTTTTTTATTTGTTTTTCCGCATCCCTTACATATATATAAAGTCTTTTTCTTTTCAAAAATTGCCTTTTTTGACAACAATTTTACAATCCTTAAAGTTGTATAAATATTGGATTTAAAAGGTATATACGAATGCAGTATTTATTATTTTCTATGGAATAAAACGAGCAATCTTTCAAAAAATGACAAATCATCTATTGTTTTAGCTTCGTTAGATTTTTCCTTTACTTTTTTACCCCAATTTTCACTTTCTGCGTGTTTTTTAACAGCATTTTCCAAATCTTTTATTGTAATTGGAGAACCTGTTTTTCTGCCTTTTGATTCAGAAATTATACGTGCGTGCTCAAAAATATACTGCAAATCTCTGAATGATGCGTGGTTAGATTCCTTCGTAATTTTCTTCGCAATACTATCCAGTTTAGAACTGTTTATTTTAGTTAAATCTTTATCTACAACATCTGATGGCAATTTTTTATAATGTTCTACAATAGCATTTTTAATTTGCTCTTTTGTCGGAAGAGGAACAAAAATCTTTTGCGGAAATCTGTTTAAAATAGCTTCATCTAAAACCTTATTCAGTGCTGCATCTTTTTCTGCCTTATTAGTTGCAGCAATTACTTGGATGTTTTCACATGCAGTAAGCTTCGTAAGTGTCATTTTAAATGCGTTTTGGAATTTTTCACCCAGTTTTTTGTTGTTACCATCTTCTTTTCTTGCAATCGAGTCAAATTCATCCATAAATACAATATATTTTTTGTCCGGATTGCTTTTTGCCTTTTTCTCTAATTGTTCAACGAACTCCATAATATTATTTTCGGTTTCGCCCACAAACTTATCAGTAAGTTTAAGAACGTTCATTTCATATAATTCAGTTCCAGGGAATTTTTCCTGCATATATTTTGTATGAGCATAAACGTAAGCATTTTTACCACCACCTGGTTCGCCGTATAACATTATTCCTGAGCCACCATTAGAGCCTTTTTTCTTTAATGCGTCAGCCCTTTCGATACGGGTTTTCATATCTTCAACAACTTTTTTCATTTCAGGGCTTAATGTCAGATCTTCAAATGTTTTTTCTTTGCTTACATCAACCGGTTTTAATGTATCCATAAGTTTTTTACTTCCGGTCTTATCCATCACACCTTTTAGTCCACCTTTTGCAAGTTTCATTCCTAATAACGCAACTGCGACAGAGCCTAAAAATCCTGCTGCGATACCAAATTGCGCAATTGTATTCGCCTTATTCCAATTGTCACGACTTTTTTCTCTTTTTGCAGCCTTTTGTTGCTCCACCATTTGATACATAAACATATCATCCACATTATTATTAATCGGCATTGGCGCTACTCGTCTGTTATTATAATTAACACCTTGAGCCAATTGAGTTGCTTTGAAATTTACTACATTGTTTTGAACAGCTTGCATTTGTTTTTCCTTTTTATTTAATAGATTTTAAGAATGCTTGAATTTCAGCATCTGTTGCATACAAAGAATTTTGATTATCCACAATAGCCTTTACTACATCATCAAAATCAACTTTTTTGCCAATTTTTGCATTTTCTGCTGCCGAGCCTAAAATATCGGTAAGTTTTCTAAATGATGTTTGGCGTTCTTCTTTTGATAAAAAGTCTGCTATTTTTTCCCATCTAGGATCATCAACATTTTTAAGGGCATCATCAACCATTGTATGCTTAGGATTATTATAAAATATCTTTGCGCCTTCTTTGATTTGAGATTTTGTAGGTAAATCTACAAGAACCTTTTGCGCAAATCTATCTACCATAGCGCTATCTAAAACTTTACCTTCCAACATCGCTTTTTTAGGATCTAATCTTAAGTTTGTCGCTCCCATAACTACAATATTTTCTTTGTTTGTTAATTGATTGAAACCTTTTTTGAATGCATTTAAAATGTCATTTGAAAGTTTTGCGCCACCGCTTCTATCTTGCATCATCACAGAATCAATTTCATCAATAAATACAAAAACTTTTTCTTTAGGATTTTTACCTGCATATTTAATAATAGCATTCATTGTGCCTAAAACATTTTGTTCCGATTCACCATGCCATTTTGAATTCATTTTTGAAATATCTAAATCCACAAACTTTGCATTAGGGAATTTTTTTGCAATACCATAAGCAAAAGTATTTTTACCTGTTCCTGGAGGTCCATAGAATAGAATTGAAGAACCTGTTTTTCCACCTTTGGCAATTATCTCATCATAATTTTCAATACGATTACTAATTCGTTCTGCTGCACGTTTTTGACTTTCAGGCAATGCCATTTCACTTAAAGCTTTTTCTTTTGATAGATCTTTAAAATCAAGTTTAAATCTTTTAAACATTCCGTATTGATGTGCCATAACTCCAAGAGTAGCCAAGGATGCCATAGCCATTATACCTAAAAAGCTATAATATATATTTTCTTTTCTTTTTGCACTTTTCTTTGCTTTTTCCTGTTCTTTTACAAACGTATCGTAGTCACTCGGTGCTATTTGATAACCGGATGATTTAAAGCTTGGCTTTTTAATCGTTACAGCATTTGTTGGTGTATTTATAATTGGATAAATTTCATTCATACAAAATCCTTCCACTTTTACCTTTTAATATATAAAAAACGAAATTATTACAAAAATTGCCTAAATGTAAAGATTTGTAAAACTTTTGTAAAAAGATTAAAGTTTTGTCGTAAAAATGCCGATATACATATTAAGAATTCCAAGCGGGTGGACGCTTCACCCCAACCCTCTCTTCAATGAGAGGAGGAAAACTTACAAAGGAACAGGAAAAGGAAAGAAAAATGGCATTAGCTGCGTCACAAGCCAGATTATTAACACTGACTGCTCGTAAGTCGGATTGCGAGTATGGTATTTCCATAAGTTCTATGCGTAAAATGTCACTCGCGCGAGAACAGAGTGAGCTTGCGCGCGAATATAACAGCAAATTGCAATCTAAAAGTATTTCTTACTACAATAATGGAAAGTATAATAAAATTGATTATGGATATTTAATGGGATATGGAGCTAATTATACTGCAATAACAAAGGATACAAAACCTTTAAAAAGTGACAATTCAATGATTTTGACAGACTACAAAGGTCAAGTTGTACTGAATGATTCTTATGCGAAGGCAATAACGTCCGCATTAGGTTCTTCTGCAATGAATTCTCAAGGTAGAGGAGGTACTTTCTCAGTAGATAAAATCCCAGAAATTCTTGAAAAATTGTTATCTGGTGATTATGGCAGTTACTTTACAGCAGATAATATCAGGAAAATTCATGAAGGCGGCGAAGTTGAATCTAAATATGCAGCAAGCCTTATTAAAACTTTGACGGGCAAAGATACCGGAGAAGATACAGAAGTAAATAATACGAAAAAAGCGACTGAGTTGGTGAACAAAATATTAGATTTTTATTATCCGATATTTACGGCGGCAGCTGCTAACGGTTGGACATCCGAATATAACAATGAAGTTAAAAATAACGAAGATTACATCAGTGACGCTTTAGTGAGTGGTACATTCCAACTTGCAAGTGTTAACGACGAAGGTAATTATGAACCTGATACTTCATTAACATATTTTGTTACGTCAGGACTTGTTCAATCGCGTACTGACTCTGAAATAAGGGCTGAAATAACCGCTTGGTATGAAGAAGAAAAAGCCAGAATTTCAGAAAAAGAAGATTGGCTTGACATTGAAATAGATAACCTTTCAACCGAGTTGGAAGCTATTAATACCGAAATTCAATCTGTACAATCATTAATAGATGACGGTGTTAGCGTTTTCGACTGGGGTAGCTAATCGTGAAGTGTAATTAATATGTTATAATTTCCTTTTCCTTTATTAACCTTTAGAGGCTTGCACTTAATTGTAAGCCTTTTTTATTTTTATTTGCAAATTATGTGAATATCATTTAAAATCGTGTTATGGAATACAAATTTTTGGATAGCTTTACGGATACTGATAATATCAATTTACCTGAATCCGGACTGATAAACAAGTTCTTACTTAAAAATCATTATGCAGAAATTGTCAAGGCGATTGACTTTTTTAATACCAACGATACGCTGTTGTATATCCACGGTTTTCTGGGTACAGGGAAAAGACAATTTGTGAATTATGTTTCCGAGTTTTTGAGTAATGATGTTATAAAGCTTGAATATTATTGCAAGGCAGCTACCGTATGTGATGATATTTTGTTCTCTTTTATTGATACGATTGAGCAATGCGCGCTTTCAAAATCGATTAATTTGAATGCCAAAGTTACGACATTATCTGTAAAAATTCAGCAATATATTGCTTCTATACAAAAACCTTTTGTAATAATTTTGCATTCTTATGATGATATAGCAGAAGAAAATTGCAAGCTTGTTATTGATTGTTTGGAAAATCTTGCAAAATGTCCGAATGTTAAAATTGTTGTTTCAACAAGAGCAATGACTCCCGGAATTTTTGGTGACATCAAGGTCGATAAGAAAGTTTTTTTAAAAGCGTTTTCAAAAGAAATTTTTAAAGAGTTTATACAGTCCTATCAAATAAAATGTGCAGATACCGTTATTGAAGATTTTTACAAGTATACTCGCGGTTATTATTATTACACGGCAATTGCACTTAAAATAGTTTTGGCAATGAAAACTCCGCTAAGTGATTTCTTGGCTAAATTTGCACAAACCGGCATGAATTTTGATTCTTATTTAGGGTTTACATATATAAATCTGATACCTGCTACAATACGTAATTTTTTCTGGTTTTTAAGAACTATTCGACACGGAATTTCGCTAAATGCTCTTGCCGTTTTCGAGCTCTATGATGAATTTTCTCTTGAATATTTGAAATCAAATTTAATGATATTTCAGGTAGGTGAAATTGTTTATGTGCAGGATTATTTTCAGCAGAATATAGATATTTCGATTCCTGCAAAAACAGAAATCAAGTTACATAAATATATTATAAGCATTTATGAAAAACAGTTGAAAGAGCCGTTGCAGACTCGTGAAATAATGATATCAAGACTTGCGCTGCGAGCTGAAATTGAATATCATAACAAAAGAATATATGAGATAGAAAACGGTAAAAAATCGCAAGTTGAAACTGTAGAAACAGTCCCTCAAAGAGCTCCTATAGAGACAATTGAGAAATCACCAAGTATAGAAGAAAAGTTGCGATATGCGAGAAAGTTAGCCGACGAAAAGAAGAAAACAGAAGCGATAGAAGCTTATATTGAGCTGATAAATTCGCAGGAAGTAGATTTGAGTACGCTTGTTGAAGCTCGTATTGCGTTGGCTCGATTGTATAAAGAAATAGAAAATTATTCGATGTCTCAGCACTATTACGAATTGGTAGAAATTTTTTATAAGAAAAATAATGAAGTAATAAATCATTATTTATAT
>CAZCZF010000098.1:0-5288 GCA_964503025.1 uncultured Vampirovibrio sp.
GTGAATAAGTCGTAAGATGCGGTAAATCGTAGATTTACCGCATCTTACATCTTGTTTTTTCCGTTTCCTAAAAAAAGTAATCGCTTGTTTAATATGTGTTTGAACTAGGACAGTATTGTAGAGGGGTGCGTATAACAATTCCCCCAAAAGCCAATTTATTTTAATCATCTAATAATAAATTATATTGAAATGTTGAGAAAATTCCTGTTTTTTATAATATTATTCTTTTCTCAAATTGTATTTGCGACAGGGAATATTGCTTATACTTTGAACGGTTCATCAACTTTGAGTAAATGTAATAATGTAGAAATAATAAATGATGTTAGAGGTATTATTCTAAGAATAGAAGAAGATAATCTTGAAGATAATTATTATGGTTTGACTCGAAAAATCACGAAGAAATTGGATTGTATAGAATATTTTTTGGCAAAAATAAATAATCCTGTTATAATAGAGGTGCATACGAGGAAATTTCCGCCAAATTTGGGTATAAAGAATTGGGAATTTTCTTCCGTAATCGCAAGTAATATCGGGGATTATTTGTTAAATTCGCATGCGGGTATTTCCGCCGATAGAATTTTACCGGTAGGTTTTGGGGAATACATGCCGGATATAAATACACCAAATAATGGTGGTAAATATTCTGATAGGATTGATATAATAATACTGTATAATGTAAATGGAGAGTAGTATGGCTGATAACGAGAAGGTTGGAGAAGCAAAACAACAAGATTTGACCAAATTTTTAATAATGACAATTGCATCTATAGTTATTATGTTCGTTGTATTTGCGGGTGTTAATTATGTTGTTATGGAAAACCTTATTTCTCAAAAAATAGGCGCATTAAATCTTTCCCAAGAAGAACTTGGTGAAGGTGAAGGCGAAGAAGATGAAATTCAAAAAGGTATCATTGTAGATTTGGGAGACTTTATCCTGAATTTGTGTGATGAAAGCCAAAAGAAATATTTGAAAGTAAATGTTGCAATTGAAGTCACCAAGAAGGATACTGATTTTCCGGAAGTAGCTCCTGCAAAGGGCGGTGGTCATGGCGGACACGGAGAAGCTGCTCCTGCTGCAGATCCTTTGGAAGCAATACAGAAAGAAATGAACCAGTATAAGCCGGCGATTAGAGATGCTGTTATAACTAATCTTTCCAGCAAAACATCCACAGAGCTTGCTACTGCTGCCGGTAAAGAACTTTCTAAAGAACAGATAACAAACGATATCAACGCGATATTGGCAGGTGAAAGAGAAGTATTAAGGGTTAGTTTCGGACAATTTATTATACAATAATAAAAGCGGATGAGTTGACAGACAAGGTACTTTAATCTGTTGGCTTGAACAGGGTAATGACAGATGGCAGAAAACGTAAGTAATGATTTAGTAAATATAGATTTTTTGGAAGAGGATTTTTCTGATCCGGAACATAAGAGTTATAAATTATATAACTTTAGACGTCCTGATAAATTTTCAAAAGATAACTTAAGAGCCTTGAGAGATATTCATAGAGAGTTTTCCAAGGCAATTTCTCTTGTGCTGAGCGGTTATTTGCGTATGCGTGTAGAAATAGAAATTGTATCAGTTGACCAATTAACTTATGAAGAATTTGTGCGCTCCATGCCTTCTCCGATTAGCGTAGGTGTCTTTGAGTTTGAACCTCTTTCCGGACAAGTCCTTTTGGGTATAAGCTTTGAGGTTATATCTTGTATTGTAAACAGAATGCTGGGTGGTGTCGGAAATATCGAAGCTCAGGCACGAGAGCTTACTGACATTGAAAAAGCTCTTTCTAAGAAGGTTATAAACATTATTATCAAGTCTTTGGAAGATTCTTGGAATGCTATTATTCCCGTAACCGGTAAATTTATAAGCTTGGATGACAACTACCAATCAATCCAAGTTGCAACAGCCGGTGAAATCGTTGCTTTATTAACCTTTGAAGTTCAAATTTCCGGAAAACATTTTGGACTCTTTAGTTTGTGTTTCCCTTATCCTGTTTTGGAGACTGTTTTGGGACACTTAAGCACGCAACATATTTTCCAAACAAAAGGTCTTGTCGCATCTAATGATGAAAGACTAAAGATGATTTCTAAGATTAATACGTCAAATGTCGATTTGAGAGTTCAATTTGGTCAATGTAATATTACGTTCGATGATTTTCTTCAATTGTCTGAGGGTGATATAATCAAGCTTGATAATAAAGTAGATGATGACTTGATTGTGAAAGTTAATGGAGAGAAGAAGTTTTTTGCTCGTCCGGGAACAATGAAAGATAAAATTTGTGTTAAGATAACAGATGTGTATGATGAAATGCATGAATTATTAAGAAATTATTTTTAGAGAGGTTGCGAATGTTTGAAGATGACGATATAAAAGATTTGGGAAATACTGACGCAGGAGCGGAAACAAATTTTGAAGAACCTGTATTTGAACAGGAGATGGTTGAAAATCCTGAAAACACAGAACCTGCAGAAAAGACTGTAACAGTTCAGCCGGTACAGTTTGCTTCTTTTGAGGACTTGGATCAAGTACAAGGACCTCAAAACCAAAATTTAAACATTTTGCTTGATGTTAAACTTCAGTTAACAGTAGAATTGGGAAAGACAGAACTTCCTATCAAAAAAGTTTTGGAACTAACGAAAGGTTCTATTGTAACTTTGAACAAAGCAGCAGGTGAACCTGTTGAGCTTTATGCTAACGGAAAGTTGATTGCGTACGGTGAAGTTGTTGTAATTGAAGATAATTTCGGATTGAGAATTACGCATATTACAGACCCTGCAAGGCGCTTGAACACAATAAGCTCTAATAACAATAAAGAAGCCGAATAAAGTATAAAGATTGACTTTATAATATATTTTAGATATCGTAAAAGTGTGCAAAAGCACACTTTTTTGATACAGGACATAATTTAGGGAAGAGAATATGGATTTTACAACACTAACTATCGACATTTTAAAAATGCTTTCTGTTGCAGGAAGTTACGGTATAGGAATTATTTTATTAACGGTTATTGTGAGAGCGTTGATGTGGCCTTTAGGCTTGACTCAACAACGTTCAATGCGTACTATGCAAATGTTGCAACCTAAGATGAAAGCGATTCAAGAAAGATATAAAAGCAATCCGCAGATGATGCAACAAAAAATGATGGAATTTTATAAAGAGCATAAGTTTAACCCAATGGCAGGTTGTTTTCCGCTTTTAATTCAAATGCCTATATTTATTTTGTTGTATTCAACATTGATGAGTCCGCAATTTATTCAAATGGCAGGCGATTCTCCATTTTTATTCATAAAGAGACTTGATGCGACTCTGAAAACTTCTGCAGGTGTTTCACATAACGATATACTTGGTGTTTCAAAATATGATACATTCATGACGGGTAAGACCGCAAAAGTTTATCTCAAAGGTGTTGAAGAACCTCTTTTGAACGTAAAAATTGAAAAGCCAAATAAAGCTGTAGAGGTTCAGGGAGAACTTGTACCGGGAGAACCTGCTGATTTCAAAATTAGTCTTGATAGCTTGAACTTGAAGTTTAGCCAACTTGATCAAATTGAGAAGGCAGAAATTGATGTTACGGATGTTCAAACAAAAGAAACAGAGAAGATGACGTTTGAACGAAAAGATGGTATTTTAGTTTCTTCTATCCCTACTGTTGAAGTAAAAACAGAGTTTCACTATGATGTATTGCTTTTAATTGCGTTGTTTGCAGTGACAATGTTCTTCTCGCAAAAGGCAATGATGGCAATGAATAGTAAAACGAAGACGGACCCTGCTCAGGAACAGATGCAAAAGTCTATGAATACGTTTATGCCAATTATGTTGACATTTACTTTTGTTATAATTCCAATTCCGGCAGGTGTTTTGTTGTACTTGATTTCAAGCAATATATTCCAAGTTGCGCAAACTGTAATCATTAATAAGCAGTTGGAAGCAGAAGATGCAAAGAAAGCTGAAAAAGTTGATGATGTTGATTTGGCTAATGCAAAGCAAGTAAAAGAAAAGGGGTAAATAAGGAATTTAAACTCCTTTCCATTAATAAGGCAGGTAGGGAGAGGTTAGTTCGACTTCCATCCCTTGAGTGGGATGGTTAGGGTGGGGTGAAAATGCTTTTATCAGAATTCGATTATATATTACCGGAAGAATTAATCGCGCAACGTCCGAGTGACAAGCGCGATAATTCGCGTATGATGGTTTTAAAACGTGATGAACACAAAATTTTGCACAAACACTTTTATGATATTGTTGATTTAATTGACGACGATTGTGTGCTAATTTTGAATAACACAAAGGTGATACCTGCACGACTTTATGGATATAAGGAAACAGGTGCAAAAATTGAGGTCTTTTTACTGAAAGAAAGAAGTGACAAATATTGGGAGGTTCTGGTAAAACCTTCTAAACGTGTTAAGGTAGGCACTATTATTAAAGTTTCGGAAGAACTATCGGTTAAAGTCCTTGAACCGTTGCCGGATGACGGTAAATGGCTTGTTAGAATGATTTACGAAGGTGATATTTTGGAAATCTTGCATAGGGTTGGGAATATTCCTCTTCCGCCTTATATAGAGCGCAAGATGACAAATGAGGAACTACGTAAGCTTGATTTTGAAAGATATCAAACTGTTTATGCAAAAGACGAGGGTTCTGTTGCAGCACCTACAGCGGGACTGCATTTTACTCAGGAAGTCATGGATAAATTAAGGGCTAAGGGAGTTCAGATTGGATACGTCACTTTGAATGTTGGTATTGGAACTTTTAGACCTGTAAAATGTGAAAATGTTTTGGAACATAAAATGGACTCAGAGGCATTTGAAATAACTCAAGAGACGGCAGATTTAATCAATAAAGCCAAAGCTGATGGGAAAAAGATTGTGGCTGTCGGAACAACTACAGTGAGGACCTTGGAAACTGCATATAAACAGTTTGGAGAAATAAAGGCATGTAAATCTGCTTCTGAACTTTTTATTTACCCTCCTTATGAGTTTAAGGTGGTGGATAAATTGATAACTAATTTCCACTTGCCTAAGTCAACATTGCTGATGTTGGTGAGTGCGTTGGCAACAAAAGACTTTATATTTGAGGCTTATAGCGAGGCTATAAGCGAGAAATATCGTTTTTATAGCTATGGAGATTGCATGTTTATAAGTTAATATTGTAAAAAATACAATTATTTTTCAGAAAAATAAAAAAAAGATATTGACATTAAAAATTGATTTGGTACTATAGATATTGTCAGCGAGCCCCCATCGTCTAGAGGCCTAGGACAACACCCTTTCACGGTGTAGACAGCGAT
>CAZCZF010000099.1:0-5172 GCA_964503025.1 uncultured Vampirovibrio sp.
ATATTAAGTTTTGTAAACAGTCAAAAGTATTGTATCTACAGAACTCCAAAAACTTTATAAAAATTTTATAAAAAATTCAATTTCAGCTATTGACTTAAAATTTTTATCTGCAATAATATAAATATACACTTTAAGTGTAGCCGAAACACTAAATAGCAAAAACAATAAACCCCAAAATCATATAAACTCCTAGATAATAAACACTAAAAAGACCATTAGGATGCAGAAAACAAAATCCACTCGACATAACACACACACCGAGTGGTTTTTTTTGTGCGGATTTTGGCAAGTGCGACGGTTGCGAAGCAACCTAGTCACGTCCCTGTGAGCAACCTGACGGAGCGATGTTTTCAAAGAAAACAAAAGCGAAGTGCAAAGGTTGCGAACCGCCAATAATCCAAGATGTGCTACGCACGTAGCTATTTGGTCGATGTGCAAATGTAACACAACGAGAGGACTTTGAAATGCCAAGCACATCTCAAATTGCCATGACAAAATAATCGGCTGCAAGACAGGGCTACGCACATAGACATTTGGTCGATGTGCAAATGTGACACAACGAGAAGACTTTGAAACGCCAAGCACATCTCAAATTGCCATGACAAAATAATCGGCTGCAAGACAGGGTTACGCACATAGACATTAGGTCAATGTGCAAATGTGACACAACGAGAAGACTTTGAAGTGTCAAGCACATCTCAAATTGCCATGACAAAATAATCGGCCACAAGACAGAGCTACGCATGTAAATATACATTTATATTATAATTAACTTATGCTTTATTTAATCATCGGCATTATTACAAGGATAGTTTCAAACTCGTACCTGAATGTTTTTCAGAAATTTTTGACTAACAAAGGGCAAAAATCATCTGCTATAAATTTTTATACATATTTAGGACTTAGCATCATTGGTATTTTCTTAATAAAAAGCATACCCACTACAATATTGCCAGATGTTTTTATTATGGGACTTCTCGGCGCTGCCGGAAATTATTTTATAATAAAAGCTCTTTCTATAGGAGAACTTTCAGTACTTGCCCCAATTAACTCTTACAAACCTGTTGTTGCAATGATTTTCGGCATATTTTTCTTAAAAGAAATCCCTTCTCCCATAGCAATTTTCGCAATACTGTTAATTATATACGGAACTTTTTTTATTTCAGGTAGCATAAAAGGTAACTCCAAGGCAATTTTATTTAGAATTACCGCGCTAATTTGCTCTGGTACGGAAGCCGTATTTATCAAAAAAATTATCCTTGAAGCAGGATGTTTTAACACTTTTATTCTGTGGTGCATATCTGGGTTAATATTTTCTGCAATTCCTGCAGTTTTATCTAAACAAAAACCAGCTGTAAAAGATATGAAGTATCAACTTCTTTTAATTTTATCAGTCGGGATAATGCAACTTGCAACAAATTTTGTATTTGAGAGGATGAACGTATCCTATGCACTTGCACTTTTTCAACTATCAACCTTATTAAGTGTTTTCTTAGGTGCGAATCTATTTCACGAAAAAGAATTTAAAAGTAAAATCATAGCCTCAATTTTAATGATTACCGGAGCAGTCATTCTCATTTTAAACTAATATTTAAAGCATTCTTTGTCATGGTCATCTACAACTCCGATTGCTTGCAAATATGAATATACAATAACCGTTCCCACATATTTCATACCGCGTTTTTTCAAATCTTTAGAAATCATATCTGACAACAGCGTACTTGCCGGCAAAGTTTCATGCTCCTCTTTAACAACCTTATTATCTGTAAATCCCCAAATATAGCTAGAAAAACTCCCAAACTCTTTTTGAATTTCTATAAATACTTTTGCATTTCCTATTGCAGAATTAATCTTCCCCTTACTTCGTATAATTCCTTCGTTATGTAAAAGCTCATCTACTTTTTGCTCATCATAAGCAGCCACTTTTTTTACATCAAAATTGTCAAAAGCTTTTCTAAAAGCTTCACGTTTTTTCAAAACTGTTATCCATGAAAGTCCGGCTTGAAAAGACTCCAAGACAAGAAGCTCAAACAGTTCTCTATCGTCATATTTAGGAACTCCCCACTCCTCGTCATGATACTTCACATATATTTCGGATTTTTCATCTACCCAAAAACATCTTTTCATTGTGGCATTTCATCCAAAATAAACAAACCTAATCTGCCTTCTCTAAAATCTTTCAGTACATAGATTGCTGTTCGTTCCGTATCAGAGCCGCCACCTTTAACAATCCATTTACGGCTTTGCGCAATGTTTTCCAACGATAATTCTTCAACCTTATAGTAATCTTTTACTTCATTCTTATCAGCAAGGTAAGAAAGCAACTCTTTTGCAACTTCTTCTGGAGAATACGCATTTTCCGATACAGAGCTGACAAATGCTAACTTAGCAGCTTGCTCTTGATTATCTTGTCTTGTCGGAATTATCCCAGGAGTATCGAGCAAATCAAGCTTCGGATTAATTCTGACCCATTGTTGTTGACGCGTAACACCTGCCTTTGCGCCAATTTTTGTTTTGGATGATTTAGTTAATTTATTAATCACACTTGATTTACCAACATTTGGCATGCCAACAACCATCGCCCTTGCAGGACGTCGTAACAATCCTTTTGCCATAAGTGCCTGAATTTTTGGTTCACTGAGATCTATAGCAGACTTTACAACCTGCGCCAAATCCTTGTTTCCTTTAGCTTCCGTTATTATAACAGGGCATCCTGTTTCTTCTTTTAAATAAGAAACCCAGTTTTTCAGTTCTGCTCTGTCAGTTAAATCAGCTTTATTCAACAAAAGAAGCCTTGGTTTATCTCCCAAGAGCTTCTCTATGTTTGCATAACTGCTACTCAAAGGTAATCTTGCATCACGTACCTCTATAATCACATCAACCAGATTTAGTTTTTCTTTAAGCTGACGTTCAGCCTTGGCGATATGCCCAGGGTACCAGTGAATATGCACCTTAAACTACCTCTATCTTTTTTCGATTTTTTCCTTGATACGTGTTGCCTTACCTGAACGTTCTCTCAAGTAGTACAATTTTGCACGTTTTACATCACCTTTTCTTTGAACAGTGATTTTTTCAATACGTGGAGAATGTACCAAGAACACACGTTCTACACCAACACCTTGGAATACTTTTCTTACTGTAATAGTTTTATTGATACCTGAACCATGTTCAGCAATAATAGTACCTTCGTAAGCCTGTATTCTTTCTTTGTTACCTTCTACGATTTTAACGAATACTTTTACGGTATCACCAGGATTCATTTCCGGCAATTCTCTTGTAGTGTATTCTGCTTCTAAATTCTTAATAATAGGATTCATTTTTGCTATTCCTTATATTTTGACTATCTTACATCTTTACCACTATCATAAATAAAACAAAATCTAAATACAAGTACAGATTATGTTTTTTGTATACTTTTGTAACATTTTGCGATAATATTGTCAAAAAATCTTATTTACACACTTTAGAATTAGCAGCCGAAATTTATGAAAGGTTTTATTTTGAATCCGATACCAAAAACAAACTTGTCGACAATTATAACAAAGATGACGAAAGCTGATGCAATGCCGCCTATTATTGCGCTAGAATCAGTAGTAGTCGCAGGCAGAACTTATCAGGCTTATAAACGCGGGAAAATGGATGAAGCAAGAGAACGTTTTATAGAAGAATCCTCCGGCTCTGTAGTTTGGCTCGGCGGAGTTTGGTTTTTAAACAAAATCGGAGACAAAATTGTTGATAAAATTCTAAAATCAAACGGCAAGAAATTTGGAGTCGGTACTGATAAGGTATTGAGAACTCCTTTCCAAAACTTCATGCAAAAAGTAGCTCCAAAAGGATTTTCAGCAAATCAAGTTGCCATGCTGAAAGGCGCAAAAGTTTTAACCAGCGTTCTTATTGCGAACTACGTAATCGGTTTTATTGTTCCAAAAATCAACCACGCTTTAACCAACAATATAAGACACGAGCGCAAGTTACAAAACAAAAACGATAATAACAATAATGTTGCATTCAAAGGCGGCGCCATGAATGCAGTCAACACGTTTACTTATGCGATTGAAAACACCAATACGGGTAAACTATTATCTACAGATGCAGGAGTAGCAGGCGGACGTATGTACAACGCACGCAGTAAAGAAGAACGTGCCGAAATTGCAATTCGTGACATAGGCTCAATATATTTCTACATGTGGGCACAAGGTCATGTAAGAAACCTTTTGAACCTTGCAGAATCAGGAAAAGCTACCAGACTTAATCCGGCAACAACCAAAATATTAAGCGAGTACATGACAGAATTTCTTAACAACAGAGAAATGAGTGTTAGTGAGTTCAAAAACGCAATGTTAGGGAAGGAAATGACTCTTCCGTCAAATATTTTAAATTCTACTGATTGGGAAAAAGGTTCTGGCAAAAAGCCGCTTGAAGTGATTAAATTAAAATCCCTTGAAAATTTAATAAAAGATAATGAAACTCTCAACAGAGCTCGCGAAATGTCAACATTGCAACCGGAACGTCAAGGCGAAGCCGTATTGACAAAACAACAGTTAATTGATGTTTATAACAAAGCAGAAATCAATAATCCAAAGCTTTTACATAACGCTTTTAACGACTTTACCGAAGGTGCTTACAAGGACGAGTACCAATTTGTATCAAACAAAAAACTTTACAAATTAAAAGCAGAAATGGAACAATACGTTGACACAGTTTGCAAATCCTCAAAAAATGGTAAAGTAAATAAAGAATTAATTGAAAAAGTACAAAAGAAAAATCTTATGTATAACGGAATTAACTTTGCGGCAGGATTTGCTGTTGCTGCTCTATTCTTATCAACTTTGATTCCTAAAATTCAATACTGGTACACAAGAAAAACGACAGGAGTTGATGCCTTCCCTGGAGTTTATGACTATACTAAACACCATGAAGTAGATGACTAACACAAAATAATACGAAATAATACGTAAATTTTTGTAACAAAATGTACTCATTAGTGTTACTAAATCTTATGCATGTGGAATATAATGAATATGAGGATATATGATTTAGTGATAAGTAGAGCGTTAAATAGTTTTGAATTGAATAATACCCAAAACCCTTGTCTTGACATGCTTGTAGCGTTCAGGGGGGGGGGGTAGAAGCCCTATGTTTACTCGTTTATAGCCAATTAAAGGCTGTTAT
>CAZCZF010000100.1:0-5042 GCA_964503025.1 uncultured Vampirovibrio sp.
CAGTTGCGATACCGCAAACCATTTCTCTGTTACCTTTAACCATTTCTTGAATGATAACACCTTCAAGACCGTCTAAAAGTCCACGTTCTTCAAGTTTTGCGATAAGGTCTTTGTATTCTGCTCTAAGTTGTGCTTCAGATTGAATATTAACTCTTACACCGCCAACATCAGTTTTGTGAGAAGTCGTTTTAGAAGTCATCTTCATTACAACCGGATAATCGATTGAATTAGCGATTTCTACAGCTTCATCTTCTGTTGTAGCGAAGCCTGATTTACAAACTCTGATTCCGTAAGCGTCTAAGACGTCAATAGATTCACGAGTTGTAAGTTGGTCACGACCTTCGTTAACTGACTTAGCAATGATTTCTTGAGCTTTTTTGTAATCAACATTGAATGTAGGAATTTTACCTTCAGGTCTTTTCATCCATTTTCTTTGTTGGTTAAGTCTGTTCAAGCCATCAGCAGCTTCTTCTGCATACATAAAGAATGGCATGTTAACATCCATATCAGAAAGTGTTGAGAAGAATTCTGACTTAGTCATGAATACACCAATAACTGGTTTTTGAGGGTTTTTAGCCTTAATTTCCATTAATGCTTTCGCAACATCAATATCTTTCAAACCTAAGAATGGAAGATAGATTGTAATAATCATATCAACATTTTCATCAGCAATAACTGTTTCTAATGTTTGCTTGTAGTGTTCGATTGGAGCAGAAGCAATCATATCGATAGGGTTTTTAACTGATGCAGCAGAAGGTAAGAAACTTCTAAGTTTTTCTTTAGTTTCTTCGCTAATTTTAGCGATTTGCATACCGTGTTCACAAATTGCGTCAGTTGCCATAATACCAGGGCCACCTGAGTTAGTGATAATTGCAACTCTGTCACCCTTTGGAATAGGGCAGTTAGCAAAAACTTTTGCTGTAGCAAATAAGTCTTTCAAAGAATATTCTCTGATTACACCTGATTGGTTCAATAAAGCGTTTGCAGCTTTATCAGCACCTGCTAAAGAACCTGTGTGAGAAGATGCTGCGGAAGCACCTGCAGCAGAACGTCCTGCTTTAAGAGCAAGAATAGGTTTTTTCTTAGAAATTCTTGAAGCAAGTTTTCTGAAGTTTGCAGGATTTTGAATTGATTCCATGTAAAGAAGTATTTGTTCAACGTCTTTTTCATCTTCCCAGTATTCAAGAGCTGTTTCAGCGTTAACATCAGCCTGGTTACCGATTGAAATAAATTGAGCAAAACCAAGATTAAGGTCTTTAAGGATGTTTAAAATGCCGCCGCCTAAAGCACCTGATTGAGAAACGAAACCAATGTTTCCGCGTTCAGGTAATGATTCTGCGAAACATCCGTCGAGTCTGATATCAGGGTGAGTGTTAACAACACCTAAACAGTTAGGACCTACGCATCTCATACCGTATTCACGAACTTTAGCCAATAATTGTTTTTCAGCTTCTGCACCTTCTTTGCCTGTTTCTTTGAAACCTGCTGTTATAATACAAAGTCCTTTGATACCTTTTTGGTGGCATTGGTCAATAGTATCAAGAACGAATTTTGCGTTAACAACGATAATTGCTAAATCAACTTCGCCAGGAACTTCCAAAATAGAAGTATATGCTTGTAATCCTTCGATAACTCCACCTTTAGGGTTAACAGGGTAGATGTTACCGTTGAATTTGTACTCTTGTAATCTTTTCATAATGTCGGAACCAATCGTGTGTTCTTTGGTTGACGCACCAATAACAGCAACTGATTTCGGCTTCATAATTTTGTCTAAATTAGTCATTATAGCCTCTTCCTTTCTTTTGTAAAACTACATGAAAATTATAGTACAAACACGCATTTTGGGGTATTAGTTTCTAAAAAATATTTAATTTTGTAAATTTTAGTAAAGAAATTTCTTTAGAAAGGCAAAAAAATATTTTTGCAAAACTTTAATATGATAACAAAAAGGTGTGTGATGAATATTTTACCTCAAAACTTATATCATATAACTACGTCAAATAATCTCGCCAAGATAAAGCAAGACGGTCTTTTGAAAGCAATGCCTGATACGCTGACCGGTAGAGAAGTTAAGGGTGTGTTTGCGTTTGATTTGGACAATTTTGTTTCTCAATGGACAAAAGATAAACACATGAACTTGGCTAAATTGATTTTGGATTACATTGCCAAAGGACAAGAACTGATTGCAATTAGAATACCTACGAAGAATTTGTCGGAAGTTCAAAAAGAAAATATAAAAATCAGAAATGTAAACGATGCGATTAACTGGAAGTTTAGCGGTTATCAATACGGAAAAAATGTTCCCGAAAAAATTAAGGGTATTAAACTCTCTGAAATAGCGGACGCTAAAACTGTTACGGAGCAACCGATAGAACATATTATACCGACGGATATTGCGGTAAAGGAATTGGAATGCTTGGATGGAACTTCAAAGTACAACACCAAATTGAAGCTGTCGGATATACTGTTGAAAATATTTAGAGGACAGCCGGAAGAGAAAATTATAAATGACAAGATTGATTCGTTAGGATAACAAGTTTTATAAAACCATGTTTTCATGTTACAATATTTCTATCGCAGATACATATAGAAAGGAATTTAATAAATGGAAAAATTAGCAGATATTGGCGTTTTTGGTGGTTCAGGTTTTTACAAGTTTTTGGAAGACATAAAAGAAGTAAAGGTAGAAACTCCTTATGGAATGCCATCTGACAGTTTGTTCATCGGTAAAATAGGCTCGCATAGCGTAGCATTTATGCCTCGTCATGGCAGAAGCCATACCATCCTTCCGCATTTGATAAATTACAGAGCAAATGTATGGGCAATGAAAGAAGTCGGTTGTAAACGTGTAATTTCACCTTGTGCAGCCGGAAGTTTGCAAAAACATGTTGCTCCTGGACATTTTGTAATTTGTGACCAATTTGTAGATTGGACAGACGGAAGAAAATCAACTTTCTTTGAAGGTCCTATTGTTACTCACCCGTCTGCGGCAGAAACTTATTGCCCTGAGCTTAGAAAACTTGCAATTGATACTGCTAAAGAATTGGGGATTACTGTTCACGAAACAGGTACAGTGGTGGTAATTAACGGTCCTCGTTTTTCAACAAAAGCAGAATCAAAGTTCTTTACTTCACAAGGTTGGGAAGTAATTAACATGACAGCATTTCCTGAAGCATATCTAGTAAAAGAAATGGATATGTGTCCGCTCAATATATCATTAATTACTGACTATGATGCAGGTCTTGTAGGGGATGTACCTCCGGTATCTCACCACGAAGTAATACAAGTATTCAATAATAACTTAGATAATTTGAAAAAACTTTTATTCACAATGATAGAGAAAATTCCTGCTGAGAATGGCAATTGTGAATGTGCGAACACGCGTAAAAATTCAAAATTATAAGAAGGAGAATTATGATATCGAGAGCAGTAGGAACATTATTTTATTTTTACTATATTCTGATAATAATTAGGATTTTCCTTAGTTGGATTCCTAATATTGATTGGGAAGCTCAGCCATTTGCGTGGATTCGCTCTATTGTAGACCCGTTTCTAAACATATTTAGAGGTGTAATTCCTCCAATTGGCGGCATGCTTGATATTTCGCCTATTATTGCAATTATTCTTCTGCAAGTTCTGCAAGGACTTGTATGTTCCTTACTGCAAGGTCTTGGATTATGATTGACGAAACTCCGGAGAATTGTCATGCCTTGATAACAATGCTTTTTTACAGAAAAGAGTATAAAAAAGCTATTGAACTTGCAGACAGAGTGTACGAACTTTATCCGAATAATATTGAAGCTATAGTTGATAAAATTAAGGCTCTGACTCATTCCGGAAAAATGATGGAAGCGGAGAAGCTTTGCTTGGAATCATTGACAAAGTTTCAAAACTCTGCTGCGTTGTGGTTTCAAATGGGTTTTTTGCAGGAATTAATTTATTGTGATGACCGAAAAGCGATTGAGTGCTATAAAGCGGCTGCAGAATTGGGAAATGCTGCTGCGGAATATAATATAGCTGTCGCGTTTCAGAAGCTTGGTGAGTATTCTGATGCAGAAGTATATTATCAAAAAATGCTTGAAAAATTTTCGGATGATGTAAATGCAATAACTTCTTTGGGGATGTGTTATTTGACACAAAAGAAGTTTAAAGAAGGGTACGAACTCTTTTTTAGACGTGATAAATCTCGATTTAAGGAATTATCAAATAACTTTTGGCAGCCAAACGCTCCGTTAGAGCAGGAATTAAATATAATTTGTGATCAAGGATTTGGTGATCATATAATGTTTGCCCGCTATTTGAAATTTTTGAGCGGGAAAAGAGTTCACGTCGGAACGCGCACTGCATTGATGGAGATTTTCTCAAACAATTTTCCGGATGTTGAATTTGTAAGATACGAGGACTTAAATCCGGATTTGCAAACGATTTTTATAACAGATTTGCCTTATGCATTGAATATGGATTTTGAGAATATCCCATTTGGAGAAGGATATTTAACGGCGGCGCCGGCTGATGTAGTGAGTGATAAGATAAAAGTTGGCTTTTGTTGGGAAGCCGGCGCCGCCGGAATCAGAACCATGATAAATCGCACAATCAACGTGAAATTTTTTGAACCGGTTTTTAATCTTGAGAATATACAAGCATATTCGTTCCAGTTTGATGACACTTTGGGCGGAAATGAAAAGTATCTGCAAATGATAAATTTGGCGAAGGATTTTAAAAGTTTTAATGATACAGCAAAGGCGCTAAAAGCAATGGATGTTGTTGTTACAGTAGATACTTCTGTTGCACATCTGGCAGGCGCGCTTGGGGTTAAGACATTTTTACTTTTGCCTTATGCTTCTGATTGGCGTTGGTTTGCTGATACAAAAACAACTCCGTGGTATAAAAGTGTGGAAATTTTTAAACAACAAGACCATATCTCTTGGGAAAAAGAAATAAATGAGATAATCGGTAGTCTCACGCAAAGTCCATTTATTTACCCTCTCAATGAGAGTGAATAGGTGATTAAGTGAATAAGTGAATAAGAAGTTATAAATATT
>CAZCZF010000101.1:0-2364 GCA_964503025.1 uncultured Vampirovibrio sp.
CTACACTATAGTAGAATATTTTGCAATATTATACTATAATTGAACCTATGAAAACTGGTGCATTCATAGTTCCAACAGGTATAGGAGCCTCTATAGGAGGTTTTGCTGGTGATGCGAGCTACTGGGCGCGAAGATTCGCCGAGAAATACAGGCTGATTGTAAACCCAAATGTAGTTAATGCAGCATGCTTTTCCGGAATCACAGAGAACATGTTTTATGTTGAAGGTTACTCTCTTGATGAATTTTTCAAAGGCAAACTCTCTTTGACCCCGATGAAAAACAACAAGATTGGTGTTATTTTTGATAAATCTATACCTCAGCCGGTATTAAATGTGCACATTAATACTATGCACGCGGTAGAAACTGTCTATGGAATTGATATTTGCGCTTTTGAAATTACAGAAGAAGCAGTAGGAGTAGATTTTTTTGTCGATAAATCAGGCGTATCAATGGGAAATGTAAAAAATCTTGATACTCTGAAAAATTCAGCACAAAAACTTATCAATAAAGGTGCTGAAGCAATTGCAATTGTTTGTCATTTCCCTGATGAACAAGGTAATGATTACGCAAACGGTGTCGGGGTTGATCCGGTAGGGGGAGTGGAGGCAATTATTTCGCACTATATTTCCAAAGAGTTTAAAATACCGTGTGCGCATGCTCCTGCATTTTCAGATATAACTATTCCTACCGAAATCGTTGACAAAAGATGTTCTGCTGAATATATTACACCGACATTTTTGCCATGCATATTACTCGGTTTAAATCAAGCACCTTCATTGGGTACAAATGGTGAGATATGCGTCAATGACATTGATTTTCTTGTTATGCCTTATGATGCACTAGGTAGTATTCCTGTTTTAGAGATGCTTAAGCGCGGGAAGAAAGTTTTTGCGGTAAAAGAAAACGAGAGTGTACTTAACGTCACTCCCGAAATCTTTTTAAATCGCTGTATTAGCGTAAATAGTTATCACGAACTACTTACTATTTTAAATTAACAGTATTTTTATCAGCCAAGAATTGTGTTACTTTCTCATTTAATGCTTGTTGAGAAATTGCATTGAATACTCCCGGAGTTTGTGACAACTGTTTAATCATCGTTGTTGTATCAATTTGATACATTTGGCTTAATTCTGATAATTTTGCACCAAACTCTTCTTGAGATACTACAAGATTTTCTTCCTTTGCAATTTTATCAATAACCAAAGAATTTTTAACTCTTACTGCAGCATCTTCTTTAAGACTGTTCATAATATTATCATAACCTTGAGCTTCAACAGCCTGTTCCCACGAGAAACCTTGCATACCCAATTTTTGTTTATATTCTTCAACTAATTGATCAGCTTCTCTGTCTATCATAGATTGTTGAATTTCAACCTTTGCCTCAGAAGTTACTTTTTCAAAAATTGCTTTTTCAGAGTTAACTCTGTCTATATCTGCTTTTTGTTGATCTAAATATTTTTGAATATCTGCCTTTAGTTCATCAACCGTCTTGAATGGTCCGACTTTTTGTACAAATTCGTCATTTAATTCAGGCATAACCTTTGTTCTGATTTCATTGATTTTACATTTGAAAACTGCAGGCTGACCGGCAAGTTTCTTTTCATGGTATTCTTCAGGGAAAGTTACATTGATTTCAAAATCTTCACCCAATTGTCTGTCAACAAGTTGTTCTGCGAATCCAGGAATAAAAGTTGAATTTGCTAAATCAAGAGTAAAGTTTTTAGCATCGCCATGTTCTATCTTTTCACCATTTGAAAAACCTTCAAAATCAAATACGATTGTATCTGTGTTAACAGTCTTTCTATCAGTAACAACTACATTCGTAGCATGTTGTTCCAAAAGACCGTCAATTGATTTTTGCATAGCATCTTCCGGTGTCTTGTAAGCATCTACATCAAGAGTTAATCCTTTATATTCACCCAATGTAACTTCCGGTCTTAATTCTAATTTTGCAACAATTTTCAAATCCTCTCCGATTTTGTAATCATAAGATTCAACATACGGTTGAGCAACTACGTCAAAATCATTTTCCTTAATTACTTCAGAAAAAATCTTTGGCAAAGCTCCTTCTAATGCTTCGTGCTTAATTCTTTCTTCTCCAATATTTTGTTCAACAATATTTCTTGGAGCTTTTCCTTTTCTGAACCCTGGAATGTTTACATATTGTGCCAATCTCTTAGCAGCACTGTTGTAATAATTCACTGCTTCTTTTGCCGGAACTTCAATATCGACTTTTACGACATTTTCGGCTTGTCTCTCAATAGTTGTTTTCATTTATTAATCCTCTTTCTATTTGTACTTACCCCTCTAAACTACTACAAACAGTGGGAAATGTAAACAGGGGTAAATGTATTAGTTCTAATC
>CAZCZF010000101.1:2464-5032 GCA_964503025.1 uncultured Vampirovibrio sp.
AAGACTACTAGTTTTGCGCCTTTGTGGGGGTAAATGTATTGGTTCTAATCAAGACTACTAGTTTTGCGCCTTTGTGGGGGTAAATGTATTGGTTCTAATCAAGACAACCAATTTGGTGTCTTTGCGGAGTAAATGTCTGTACTTTGAATAAAGCCTGAGGATGGTGGCTAATTTATTTGCGTCCGGTATTGGTATTAATAATATCTGAAACCCAAGGTAGATAGCTATAAAAACCCATCAATGATGTGATTACTAAATATGCAATAACTGTTGTTGTAATTGTTTGGATTAGTGATAGACCAAAAAAGAACGGTATTGGCATATTTATATAAAAAGGTATTGCATTAACCAATGGTATTTTGTATAAAATTACAAAAATAAATCGTGCAAAAACTGTCAACAAGAAATATGCAATATAAAGGAGAATTGATTGCATTATGTGGTACAGCAAAAATTGTGTTAAATTTTTTCTGAATATAGCTGCAATAACCATCCACACAACACCTGCAAAACCCGCTGTTAGGTATGATGCTGCAGATACAACTCTTTCTATAGGATATATTTGTTTAGAAGGCTGCAATTACTTCTCCTTTTCTGCTTTCGTCAATAAAGTCATCCAGCACTTGAATGAATACCAACTTGTACTCATCGTTTTCGGGTCTCATATTTACCGCAGCTCTGTATGAATATATAGCACGTTCAATTTCATTATTCATATAGAACACATTTGCGACAAGTACGTAAATACTCGGATCTAATTTATTTATTTTTAAAGCGTTTTTATATTGTTCTTCTGCTTCTTTATAACGTTTTAGGTTTGAATACAAATTGCCGGCAAGAATATAAGCATTAGCCTCATTCGGATTAAGTTCAATTGCTTTTTTATAAAGCTCAACAGCGTCCTCGTAATCTTTGAAATCTGATTTGGCAATTGCATAACAAATGTAAGTTTTGTAATTGTCACCTTCAATCGCAAGTGCTTTTTCAAAATAATCATAGCACTTCTCTTTGTCTTTATTCACAGCAAGAGTATTTGCAATACAAAGAGCCACTGTTTTATTATCAGGTGCTAACTGAAAGACTTTGTAATAATATTCGAGAGCTTTATTGTAGTCAAAAAGCTTAAAGCAGACATTACCTAAATCGACAAGCGCTGTTAGATTTTCAGGCTCAAGTGACAGTGCTTTTTCATAATAAGCTCGTGCTTCAACGAAATCTTCAAAATCGTGGTATAAAAGCGCTATGGCATTATATATTTCAGGATCTTGCGAATTAAAATCAAGAGTTCTGTTGTAAAAATGCAATGCTTTTGAAAAATTCTTCAATTCAGCATAAGTATTTGCAATGTTGTAGTACACCAGATAATTGCTAGGGTTAACCAACATTGCTTGATTAAAATACTTAAGCGCTTTTTTGTATTCCTTAGAGTAGTACCATATACTGCCCAAATTGAGCAATGTTTGTAAATCTTTCGGATCGATTTCCAATAGGCTTTCATATACTGAAATAACCTTTTCATACTGATGATCCATAGCATAATACTTTGCAAGTTCATGATAATGATCTGTATTTTTAGGTTCAAGCGCCATTTTTAATACAGTTTTTTCTATTGCTTTATTTAATTCATTTTTATCCATATCTTCTATCTTTCAATATCCTTGTATTCTGAATATTCTTCCGATTCTTTCAACCAAGTCTCCTGAGGTACGCTGAATGCGTGATTCCAGAATTTTTCTATTGCATAAGCTTCTCTTTCGTCTTGATGAAGAATATGTATTACTACATCACCATAATCAATCAAATTCCAACGGTTTTTGACATCATTCTCTCTACCTAAAGGAAGGCGGGAAAATGTAGTTTTTACCTTATCCGTCAAATTTTCTGTTAATGCTTTAACCTGCGTTGCTGTTTGAGCAGAACATATAACAAAATAATCAGCAAATGATGATACATTGCTTATATTCAATATAGAAATATCTTTAGCTATCTTTTCTTCCAAAAATCTTGCAATAATGCAAGCAAACTTATATGATGTTAATTCCTCTGTCATTCAATCTCCAACATTTCTATTCTTCTAGTGTGTCTACCGCCTTCAAATTCGGTTTTTAGCCAAATATCAACAATATCTTGTGCTAATCCGACACCGGTAATTCTCTCTCCAAGGCAAAGTATATTTGAATTATTGTGCATTCTTGTCATTCTCGCAGTAAATGTATCCGTACAATGCGAAGCCCTTATTCCTTTGTAACGATTTGCCGCTATAGAAACTCCAATGCCTGTTCCGCAAACAAGAATTCCTTTTTCGCCGGTCTGTTGTATTCTTTTAGCCATTATTCCAGCGACAACAGGATAATCACAAGAATCTTCCGTATAACAACCTAAATCTTCCGTCTCTATACCTTGGTTATTCAAGTATTTTATAATTATATTCTTTAGTTTAAATCCGCCGTGATCTGAACCAACCAAAATTTTTGTCATAAAACTTCTTCCCTTTGTTACAATTGTAACATTTTTGCAATAATTTATCAATAATTAAGATTTTTTTTATTTAATATATATATGATTGGT
>CAZCZF010000102.1:0-4840 GCA_964503025.1 uncultured Vampirovibrio sp.
GACCAAAACATAAGTATCCTGCCAAGTTGGTAAGATCCTGAAATACGCCTTATTTATTACCTCAACCCCAAACACTATGTCTAATTTTGTCGGCTATTCAGGATGACGATAAAAAAAGGTAATAAGGGAATAGGGGAATAAGAGGTTTTAAATATTTTCTATGTTTAACGCGTTTTATTTAAACAATATTTATAACAACTTATTTACTTATTCACCTATTCACTAGTAATCCATTTCCATACGGTAAAATAACTGGATTGCTTCACTATCGCTCAAAAATGACAGAATTAGGTAATAATATATGCGAGTATTTACATGTCGTCGTGTTTATCATAAAATTATTAAGATAAGCATACCGGTTTGGGGATAATACACAAAAATAATAAAGAGAGAAAAAATGACAGAAATTAAGCCTTTGGACATAGATTTATCACTAAAAAAGAACAATGTAGATGAGTTTTTCTTTAATTTAAGCGAGAATCCGGATGGATTCAAGAACAAAGATTTTAGGTACACCTTAAGCTTAATATACCAACTTGTAGAAGATGAGTTTGAAGGCATCTTCCTATCGCCAAACTCTCCTGTAAGAAACACTGATTTCCTGCTGATTAATGACGGCACCGCAGAAAATCCAAAATTGTCATTTTTTGTAACTCCAACAAATAACTTTCAATTTTATCTAAAATCAAAAGGGTCAATGTTTAAATTTACATCCAAAGAGGTAAATGGACAAATCGGTTATGTTCTGCCTTTAGATTTAGTGCTTGATTACTTTGGCGGGTTTGGCGAAGTTGTGGATTTTTCATCACTTACACAAACATTTGCTTATTTTAACAAGCTTACTCATTTTGTAATGAAGCTTATTGAAAAATTGTACTTTGTACCTACGGTGAGAAAAAAGGAAGGCGCTTCCGGTGGCAGTTTCCGTATTGTTTATGAACCAATTATATCTAACAAAGAATCTGCCAAAATCATAAACGAATTAGAGAAAAAACTCCCTGAAAATATTTTTATAAAAGGAGATAAACCAAAAGATTTTGTTGAAAGATTTATTAGAGAGTACTTAAACTATCTGGTTTATAAGTTTTTAGGCATCAAAGCATATCGTTTCAAAGATATCAAATCAGGGCACTACATGGTTAAAGACCTTGAACAGCGCTGTTTATTAAAAGGAAAGGATGTTGCAGAAAACATTGCACAGTGGTTTGATGAACTTTATCTTGGTAAGTATGACCTTATTCCGTTCTTTAAAGTCAATAAAATCAGTGATGATGAGTTTGAACTAAAAATTCATATTAAAAATCGCAAAACCGGCGAAACCATTATGCTGGATGATTTATATACAAACGAAAAAATATGGGATTTAGATACCGAAGATATTGGAAAAATCATCGAAAAACAACTTAATTATGCAGTTAGATATATGCCGGAACTTGAAACTCTTTTTGAGGATGAAGATAAACTTGCACTTACTCTCAATTTGAATGAGGTGTATAAAATAATTGCTCAAACGGCTTATTACTTACAAAAAGCTCAAATTGACGTTATTCTGCCAGAGGAACTCACAAACATTATCGTTCCGAGAGCATCTATCAATGCAAGAGTAAAAGCTTCTCGTTCAGACGACTTAATGAATATCTTTAACACGGTTTCAAGCAGCGCAATTTCGTTAGATGATATTTTGGAATTTTCTTACGAAATTTCACTCGGTGATGAAAAAATTTCTGTAGAAGAATTTAACAAACTAGTAAGCGAAAGCAATGGTTTAATTCAATACAACGGCAAATATATTCTTGTAGACAAGGCTGAAGGTCTTAAGCTGATTGATCAAATCAAAAATGCTAACCACAAGAAAATGACAAGATTGGAATTAATCCATGCTTCTATGTCAGGACAACTTCAAAATTATGAATTTAACTATGATGAAGCCTACGCAAATGTTATTAAAGATTTTGCCAAACCTGTTGATGTAACACAACCTGAAACTTTGAAAGGCGACTTGAGAGCTTACCAAATGACAGGTTTAAAATGGCTTTGGACTAATGTCTCTAAAGGTTTTGGGTGCTGTATGGCAGATGACATGGGGCTTGGTAAAACAATTCAGGTTATAAGCTTGATTTTAAAGCTTAAAGAAGAGAAAAAACTCAAAAATCCGGTACTTGTAATTTGTCCGACTACTTTGATGGGAAATTGGATGAAAGAGTTACAAATGTTTGCGCCGTCTTTAAAGACAGCAACTTACCACGGTATAGACAGACAACTCGACTTAAAATGTGATGTAATACTCACCACATACGCAATCATGAGAATTGATGTAGAAGAAATGAAAAAGAATACTTGGGGAATGATTATTATTGACGAAGCTCAAAACATCAAAAATCCTGATACGGCACAGACTTTAGCAATAAAATCTCTAAAATCCGATATAAAAATTGCAATGACAGGTACTCCTGTAGAAAATAGGCTTACAGAGCTTTGGAGCATATTTGATTTTATTAACAAAGGTTACTTAGGTTCATTAAAAGAATTTCAAAAAAGTTATGCGGTACCGATTGAAAGATTTAAAGAAAAATCAAGAGCTGCAAAACTTAAACTATCAGTTTCTCCATTTGTATTAAGAAGATTAAAAACAGATAAACACGTTATTTCAGACCTTCCGGATAAGATGGTAATGAATGATTACTGCTATCTTGCAAAATCACAAGCAATACTTTATGAAAAAACGCTTAATGAAATGATGGATAAAATCAGTGGATTTACAGGTGTAAACCGACGCGGTAACATCTTTAAACTCATTACGGCTCTTAAACAGATTTGTAACCATCCATATCAATTCCTAAAGAGTGGCGAAACATCAAAAGAATTGTCCGGAAAAGCCGAGAAATGTGTTTCTTTGGTTCAAAGCATTATTGATAATAATGAAAAGACATTAATTTTTACGCAATACAAAGAAATGGGCGATTTGCTTACTAAGATTCTTTCTGAAGAATGTGGTTCAGAGCCATCATTTTTCCACGGTTCATTGACAGTACCACAAAGAGAAAAGCTGATTGAAGATTTCCAAAACAATGATGACAGAAAAATCATGATTCTTTCTTTAAAAGCAGGCGGTACAGGTTTAAACTTGACCAGCGCTACTAATGTTATTCACTATGACTTGTGGTGGAATCCGGCTGTTGAAGATCAAGCAACCGACAGAACTTATCGTATAGGACAGGATAAAAACGTTATGGTTCACAGGTTGATTACACTTGGGACTTTTGAAGAAAAGATTGATGAAATGTTGAAATCAAAAAAAGAACTTGCAGATTTAGCTGTATACGAAGGTGAGAAAATTATTACAGAGCTTTCTGACCAAGAAATTTATGATATCTTCTCGCTCACAGCAATTTAGGAGAAAAATGCCAATATTAACACCTGATAAAATTTTAAAATTAGTACCGTCGCTTTTTGAAGTTAATTTGAACAGTGATAAAACCGGTGTTAATATTTTTAGAAAACTTGAAAAAATATTAGCGTTTGATGAAGGTTTTATTTATTTTCTAAATCCTGACAGTCTGCAATTAAAGTATACGTACAAAATGCATGCAAATTATGAAATTGATAGAGTTTTTACATTATCTGACGAATTGAAACATTCCGTTTTTTCAAAAAACGGTGCGATACTAAACGATTCGTCCGATTTGGTTAAAGCAATTGAACTACAAGGTAGCAGACAAAACTCATATATTGTTGCAAAAATTTGTATAAAATCGACAGTATTTGGAATAATCATGCTTTCTAAGCGCGAAAAAGATTTTTATACGAATGCAGATTTAGATGCATTAAATGCTACCGCTTCTGTTTTGTCGTACATATTAAAAGATTTGGAGCTTTCAAATGTTTTTAAAATGCAGTTAAACGCTCTAAAGGACGGCATTTTAGAAAAAAATCAAGCATATAAAACAATAAAAGAGCAGAATCAAAAAATTCTTGAAGCAGATAAGATTAAGAACGAGTTTCTTGCAAATATTTCTCATGAATTGCGTACTCCGTTAAATTCCATACTTGGATTTTCTGATATCTTAGGAACACAGTTGTATGGGAATCTTAATCATAAACAAGAAGAGTACATAAATGATATCAAGATTTCCGCAACCCACCTTTTGGGAATGATTAATGAAATACTTGATATGTCAAAATTGGAAGCAAATGCAATGAAAATTGTAAAAAGCAGATTTTGGATTTCGAGGGCAGTTGATGAAGTTTGCAACATACTTATGCCTCTCGCAACAAAAAAAAATATTACTTTTAAGAAAAATATGCCGGTAGATTTTGAAGTTTTTGCAGATTATCAAAAAATACAACAAATTTTGTATAATTTAATAAGTAATGCTATTAAATTTTCTCCGGAAAACGATACTATTGATGTAGCAATTTTTGCTGATGATGAAAAATTTACAATATCTGTTCATGACAATGGTATTGGCATTGATAAAAAATATCACGGTAAAATTTTTGCAAAATTTGTACAGCTTGATAGCGCGTACACAAAAAAAGAGAGTTCTACAGGACTAGGTTTAACTATTACAAAAGAGTTAGTTGAACTGCATGAAGGTAAAATTTCTTTAATAAGCGAAATTAACAACGGTTCAACATTTATTGTTGAGATACCTTTTTAAGGTCGCTGTTGAAATACCCTACAATATATTTGAATGTGTTTAACGCTGTATCAATCTTCATTGTGCGTGGCATATTTGCGCGTTTTTCTTTCACTGTAATCGTACCATCTTTTAAGTTTACATCTTGGAGCACGTAAACATGCCAATGTCTACCGTCAAGCATTTTCATGCCAGTTCCC
>CAZCZF010000103.1:0-4793 GCA_964503025.1 uncultured Vampirovibrio sp.
GATGTAGATAGGGTTAGTATAACCCTATCTACATCACTGTGATGTAGATAGGGTTAGTATAACCCTATCTACATCACTGTGATGTAGATTTTTTGAGTTATCGCAATATTTGCCATATAATTGCAACCACTCTTTTTGTGTATAATAATCCGAATAATCAGGAATATGATTTTTTGATTTTAAATTTGTTTTCTGCGGTAACACACCCGCTTTTGCAAATGCTACCGGATAAAAATTATTTACTAAATATTTTTCTGATTGTTCTTTTATTTCATTATTTACATGTGTCGAATATTTACATTTCACTTTAATATTATTTTTTTGCAAGCAATTAATCCAAATGCTTTGTTCCGCATTATACTTATTTCTAGCATTTGTATTTGGCATAAATTCTGTATGATTAATAAACCATTCAAATTCCTCATCAGTTACTAATGGAATATCAAATAAATTAATCAAGTCAGAAGTCAAACCAAAATAAAAGAAGTCTGCGACATGGAATGGTAAATTATAATGTTGAGCTTCAGGTTTTCTCGTCCCGAACATTGCACAAATAATCCTTTTTTTAAATATTTTACATTTTTCATCAAATTTTTGATATTTATCAAAGTATCTTATAAACTTATCACTCTTTAAAATAAAATCAGTTCTAATTTTTAGTGCATATTCTGTTTCAACTTCCTTAAGTCCATTTATTGTAGACACAATTTGTCTATTTACATTATTTGGTTTTCCATCAGGATTGCAATTGCGTGTTTTAAACCCCGGATCTTTATTGTAAAGAATTTTAGACACACATTGTTGAAGTTCAAATGGAATATCTTCATTTTCCCAAGTTGAAAGTATTATTTTAGCACTAGGTAATATTTTTTTTATACTTTCTAGACAATTAAAAATATAGTCTTTATTTACTGAACCTTGAACAACAACGGTAATCTTATTACTATTTATCGACATATCTTTTATTATTACCTATTACAATCTTTCCTTTCCTTGTTTCAAAACTTCCACTTTATTCATTTTTCGCCAATCTTCAAACTTCATAACTCTGTCATCAATCGTTATATCGGCATTTGGCTTACCAAAGAAAATTTCATCATACTGAATACCATTTTCTTCAAGCCAATCGAGAGTGATTTTACCGACATTCTTCAATACCTTACCCACATTGTGTCCTTGGGTTTGCATATTGCGTGCGGTATTGATAATGATTGTATGTCCATCGGCTTTTAAGCTGTCGATAAATTCTTTTGCCCCCGGCATTACTTTTACATCTGCATATGTTTCGTCAGGCTTTTTTATTGTACAAATCGTTCCATCCAAATCTATGCATATTCTAAGCTTTTTATCTTCCATATTAATTTTTGCCTCCTGCTAAAGATAACTCTTTTTCGTTTTTTAATTTACCACTGATTTTTACTGTGCTATTAAGCAATTCAATCGCTCTTAAATAAAACATTTTTTGTCTTTCAAAATTATCTTTATGCAAAGGAATCATTGATAAAAACAACAATCCTTCAATAAATTTTATTTCTCGGACATCAAACCCATTTAAGGTTAAATATTTATCAAAAATTGTTTCCAAAATATCGTATTCACCGGTTGTAAGGATTTTATATTCAAATCCACTTTCATCCTCTTTTAATTTAAAAAGTCCATGAACAATAAAATCATATAATCCAACAACACTATGTCTTAATTTTGCAATATCATATCGAGAGTCACCATAAATCGTTGCTTCAGCATTTAATCTTCCTCTTGGGTCAATTAGTTTAAAAATATAGTTACTTGAATCAAACAAAATATTCGAAAAGCAATAATCACCATGAACTATTGTTTCTTTTCCATTTTGACTTAAATTTATTGCAAATTCTTCAATTCCGGTCTTGAGTTGCGCTAAACCTCGATATTTTTTGTCATTTATAACTTCATAATCTTTTTCTAATAAATTTTTCCAATATGAATTTTGATTTTTTAATTCTACAATTCTTTCTTTAGTTTTATCAAAATACAACCACAGCAAAGCTTTTTCATTTGTTTTAGTTGTATATTTTTCAAATCGTTTATGTAAATCAAAAAGTTTCTCTATAATATATCGCCAATCTTCAAGGTTAACTTCGCCGGACAAATAAAGTTCTTGCAAACTCGGATAGCCGTACAGTTCTTGAACAAGCAAAGCACTTTCTTTATTTTTTGAAAAACTAAACATTCTTGGTGCAAAAATCTTCAATTCTTGTGGCAAATTTTCATACCAAAAAGCTTCGTCTTCAAGCTTTTGAATTTTAGTACTTGATTTTGTTAACAAGCCTGTTTGAATATCAACCGATATTGAATTAAAACTTCTTGCATTAAATAAAATATTTTTAGCCTTAATCAAGCTTGACGTATGCCCTAAGTCATACCAATCATTAACAAGTTTGGTTTTTAATGGATATTTTTTCTGATAAGCAATAAGAGCTGTTGAGATTTCTTTTTTGAGCATTAATCTGGCATTCACACAACAATTCAAAAGATATTTTGTATCTTCAAACGCATAATATCCAACAAGGGCTTCTTTATTTGAAATATCAAGATTTTTTCTTTTATCGTAAAATATAATCAGTTTTCGCCGGACTTATCAACCAAACACCAGTTTTGGGAAGTTGAAAAATCTTTTGAAGTAAATAAAATATCGACTTCATTACTAATACTTTGAGTTAACATTGTGTCACCTAAAATTACACGAGTCGGCAAGCTTAAATCAGCAGCTTGTAAGCCGTATTTCAAAGACGACAAAATATTTTTCTTGTTACTTATTTGAATTAGTTTTATATCAAAGGTTTCACTTAAAACGTTTTTAGTGTACTCTATTAATTTCCCATTATCTTTGCAAACAACAAGAATAAAGTTGTTCAAACCTTGTTCTTTTAAATTTTGAAATTGCCACCAAACAATCGGTTTTCCACGCAAAGGCAACATTGCAAGAGAGGAATAAAACCCAATCGGCATATTTTCGTTTTTGGTTTCTCCGCCAAATAATATTATATTATTGAATTTCGCACTATTCATCAGCACTCCTTTCAATATATTCTTTTAATTGTTCAGGAGTTCCGACACAATCAAAATGTTCAATATCATAAACTCCAATTTTATTTGTAATTTTTTTCAAATGGTTATAAACATTTGACATGTAAAATTCGCCTTTTGAAAGGTCGCTTTCAACAACTAAATCGATTACGGAATCTTTAAATTGTTCCAATGATTTAAAATAATAAACACCTGTAATTGCGTGATTTGAAATTACCTCTTTTTCTTTTGTTTCAATTAAATATCCTTTATCATCAACACTTGCAAAAGAATAACAAGGTTTGTCCGAATTTATTGTAAGCAAAGCGCCTGATAAATCGTTTTTTCTGGAGTAGTTTATAAAATTTAGAATATCATTTTTATCAAAAATATTATCTGAATCGGCAAAAATAATATCATATTCAGGATTAATTTTTTTGTGAGCGGCAAGAGCTGTGATTGCAGCACCCATAGTTAATTTCGGAACAGTAATAAAATCAAGAGTATATTTTGATTTTAAAACTTCTAATTGCTCTTTTTGCTCTGTTAAAAATTTTTCTTGCAAAACTAAGATAAAATTGGCATTAATATTTGAAAATGAACTAAGTACATGTTCAATCATCATTTTGCCATCAAATTCAATAAAAGGTTTTGGCAAATCATAACCTGCAACTCTAAATCGACTTCCTGCGCCTGCCATTGGAATAACTATGTTTATGTTAGAGTCTGTTAATTTATCATAATTAGAATGCAAAAACGTACCCACTATAGACACACTCCTTCTCTGAAACGTAAGTTCATGTTTTCTTCCACATCAATAAATTTCAAAGCAATTGTTGCATTGGCTTGATTGAACAACCACATTAAATACGACAAGTCTTTGTATTTTTCATAGTAATGATATCCAAATGTCTTTCGCCAGCTTGCAACCGAATATTTTTCACTCAAACCCAGTTCAGAACAAACATCTTTGAATGCATAAAAAACAGATGTTCTATGAATTTTTTTGCCACTACTATTCGTAAACAATAACTCTAAAAGTGCTTTATTTTCAATTACTTGAGATATAAGTTCTCGAATTTCATCATTTAGCGGAATTGATTTTTGTTTCCCATTTGAAAGATATAACTTGTCCTTAACGTCTTTTACTTTAAGTTCCAATAGTTCCGCCAAGTCTAACCCTGTATTAATAGCTAATTCAAACAACAATAAATCTCGGATTTGATTTTTTCTTTTATACAAATCCTTGATTAAGTTTATTTCCTCTATACTTTTGATAGGCGAACTTACCACCACTATTCGCTTTTACTTTCTGAGAATCATCTCGTTTTTCATTACTTCCAAGCTATTTTTCGATACATTTTAGGTCTTTTGTATCGAACAAAATGCTCATACTCTGAAACAAGCATAACACAAACTTATCAGGAATTCATTATTGTTAAAAAATGTAATCAAATTATTAAATTTTATTTTAATTTTATAGCTAAAAGCCTTGCGTTATGTGCTTTCGATACAAAAGACCTAAAATGTATCGAAAAATTTAGAAAGAAGGCTTGAACGTTAATGAATAATAAAGTTTCGGTTATTGTATCCGTTTTCAACACAGAAGAATTTTTACCAAGATGTTTAGATTCAATAATGAATCAAACATATAAAAATTTTGAATTAATATGTGTAGATGATAATTCCTCTGATAATTCTCTAAGTATTTTAGAAGAATATGCAAAAAGTAATTCTAATATAAAAAT
>CAZCZF010000104.1:0-4790 GCA_964503025.1 uncultured Vampirovibrio sp.
TAGTATTCTCTAATAGGTTTAATAATATTAACCAACTCATCAAAAAGACTATTGGCAAAACACTGCCAAATGGTCAGAAAAATAACACGAGAATATTTTTGTTTGTCAATTATAGGACGTAAAGCCCTCATTATCTCCCCCAAAACTTAGAAAGAATACCACCTTTGTTTTGCTCTTGCGATTGTTCTGGCATATTTTGCGGTAGAGCATTAACAATATCAATAGGCAACAATTTGCCTTTGTTGCAAGCATCAACAAACTGTTCTTCGTCAATAAGTTGTGCTTGATATGTTTGCAACAAGCGATTGAATTGTCTATCTTTAACATTTTCCACTTGCTCTGCAGACAATATACGCAACTCGCCAAACTCAATATCAATATCATCGGGAATAAAGCCAAACAAGATAGCGCAAGCAACTTGTACTAATGTTATCAAGTATCCTTTGTTATCTGCACGGATTTCGGATTCCAACATCGCATTATAGTTTTCGATATCATCCTCGCCACTGTTAAAACCTGCGGAACTAACACCGAACAACTTAGTAACAGGCATTTTTAAATCAGCAGCCAATGCTTGTCTGTTTTGCACTAACAGCTCAGACAAACCAGAAAAAGACATGGTCTTTTGTTCATGTTCGTCTTCTTTATCTATTAACAAAGCATCAAGGTAACTCTTCATTTTATTGGCAATTTCAACTTGCTTTCTAATTTTACTAGTGCCGCCACTAGTCAACAACGCCGTATTAAAACCATTGATTTTATAAACATCTAACTTGGCTTCGTCTAACAACTCAAAAATTACATCTTGATTTTTTAAGAACGAATTGAGCGAACGAATAAGTCGCTCAATCTCACTCATACCCCAACCACCCAATTGTAATCTATTAAAGCTAGGCGCTTCACGCCCAACCATACGCATTACACGTGATTTGTGAATAGTTTGTCCGTATAAGTTATAAGGTGTATCACTTATTGGTTTTGTAATATCAAAGCTTTCGACAGAGACGCCAGCGTCTACTTGATAGTTTAACTCCCATCTATCAACAGCATATAAGCTAACACTATCACCCTTTTTAAGTTTATCCAGTCTCAATTCGCTTGCTGGATTTTGCGGCACATTTAAAAACAAACCAGCACCGCCAAAAAGCCTAGACCATTTAATAGCTTGTTTAAAAATTTGTAACCATCTATTTTTTTCAAAAAACTTCTTAATCTCTTCAATATTTCGTTCATCTAATTGCTCTGAACGAATATCGGGAAAAGTTTTAAAAGCGTCATCAACTGGCTGTCCTACTAATGTTTGAGCAATGCCAATTTCACAATATAGTTGTGACAATAATTCTCTATTGTTAGTCAGCATATAACGTCTTAAGTTAACATTAACAGTATCGCCTTGGCTAATTTGATTAGTAGCACAAAAACCCAATGCAAGCTCTGTTAAACTATTCAATTTTTCTTTCGATTGCACAACAAGCACATCTTTTTTAGTCTTTTTACTCATAATCAAATTATACCACATCAAATATACTTACTACAACTTTAGATAATCCTTCACGAATTCCATATACTAATGTATCTACCATGTCATCATGTTTATGTGAATCATCTCTAGTAAATTCTTCGCATTCTCGAATCAAATCAGGATTAAAGCCATAATCTTTTGAAACAGGAAGCAATACATTACCAGCTTCAATATGAGGCAGTACCATTTCAACACGCTCAAGTTTATCTTTATCGGCTTGCAAACCAATAATAGGTATACCAGTATTTACTTTAATATCTTGTATCAACCCAACACCCGAAGCTTTATCTTCAATATACATAGCTGAACATGGGCAATCACTCAAACCATTTACCCATTTGTTCCAAAAATCAATAACCCTTCGTTTAAGTTCTGGCGCCTCCCATTTGCCACGTATCATATCTAAAACGTGTAATTTGCCTTGACTAGTTAAACCAAAACACATTAAAACACTGTAGTCATTCCACTGTTTAACTTTCATGGCAGTATCACCAGTAATAAATATACGTTTGTAATCGTATTTAACATCAATAGGGTAATAACCAAACCATTCACTTTTAATAACAGCACCGCCTAAGATGATTGGATTTTGCATATATTGAGCCGAAAACATATAATTATTTTTCTTCAATTCTTCAATACGTTCAGTTGTATATTGAGAGGGAATTAAACAATTTCCATTATCATCTAATAATGGTTTTTTAATAGTTTTAAAATTGTACTTATGTTCTAAAATTCCAGATAAATCTTCAATGTGAAGTCTTTGCTGAATGTTTATTATTGAAACATTTGGATTATTCAAACGTGATAGCAACGTTTCTTCAAAGTAAATCAACACCTTATCACGCATAACTTGTGAACGTATATCAGCAGGTTTATTACCATCATCTATTATCAAAGCGCCACTAAAACCCTTCGCCGTGCGTTGTCCACACCCCATACCAGTAATTTGCGCACCAATAGAGGCAAAAAGACAAGTACCACCTGCATAAGTTATTATTTTCTTTGATGTATAACTATTTTTTTTACCGTTAGACTCTTTTTGTAAATAATCTAGCCAAAAATTATCTACAGGATTAACTTCTTCATCTTGTTGAATAAATCTGTTTTGTGGGTAAAGAGCTTTGTATATAGGATGTTCTAATATATTAGCGATTTCAGATGAAATAATAGCAAGTAAAGATTGTGAATAAGATGTATAAATAAAGTTGCATTTAGGATTTATAGTTAAAGAATAAGCTATAAAAAACTCTGCCATTGTTGTTTTTGCACTACGTGGTGGTATGTTCAAATTAACACGCAATTCTTTTTGTTTAAATAAATCTTGGAACAAATTAAAAATTTCATCATGTAATGGTTCTACAACAAATCGCGTATCACGAATAGCTTTAAACATGTATAGAAACCAAGTTTTAAAGCCTTTTTCCAACAATCGTTGCCCAATATATTCTAATTCGGTTTGTTTATCCATTTATATAATCTTCAATGTGTTTATCAGCTTTTTTGATATCTTCTTTTGTAATAAATATTTTTTGCATGTTAAGATTAGCCGCTACAATTTCTTGTTTTGCGACCGGCATTTCGCCAATAGTATCGCGGATAAATTGAAGTGCTTTTATATCACCCTCGATTGCTTTTTTAATTGCTGCAACTAAAATAGCTTCTTTTGTAGTTGCTTTTTCGCCTTTTTTGTTGGTGATTTCTTTTTCTAAAAGGTAATCAAGAAGTTCACGCATTGTTTTTTTTTCTTTTATTTTTTTTGCTCTTGCGTGTCCGCCTTTTGATTGAATTTTCTTTGCATCTTCTTTGCTCATTTTATTAAGCGGATTTAAATTTTCATTATTCAATTAGCACCGCCTTTTGTCCTGTTAGATTTTCCCAGCGTGTTATAATAACATCGCAATAATGCTCATCTAACTCCATCATAAAGCATTTGCGGTTTAATTGTTCGCAAGCTATAAGAGTGCTACCACTACCGCCAAATAAATCTAAAACTTTATCTTTTGCATAAAGTTTAATATATTTTGCACATAATTCAACAGGCTTACTATAACTTAATTCGTTATCGTGGTCTTTTTTGCCTATATAACATTTGCTATATAACTCTTTTTCAAGTCCTTTATTTGGGTCTTGATTCCCTATAATTGCGATATATTCGCAATCTGTCATTAAATGTCCTTTGTAGTTAGAAACAGTACAAAGTTTTTTATAAAAACATAAATCATAAGGTTTATTGTTTGTTTCTGCAAGTTCAATATATTTTTTAATTAAAGGTTTGTTATGACAATAAATATTTGTTTCACTTTGCAATAAAAGTTCAGCGGGATTAAAAGTATCAACTCCGTTATTTTTTATTTGTTTCATACTGTTAGCAGTTTTTAATATTCCACCGCCTTGTGTGTCTAATTGATACGGGGGGTCTGTAAATGTTAATTCGCAATGCTCACCATTTAATAGTTTATCAATATCTTCTTGTATTAAAGCGTTGCCACACATTAAACGGTGTTCACCAAGTTGCCAAATATCGCCACGTTTAGCCTTTGTTTCAACTTCTTCAGGTATTTCATCCTCAACAACTTCTTTTTCTTCTTCAAGTTCTGTAAACTCTATATCTAAACCCCATTCTTGAAGCTCATCTAGTTCAAAATCTGTTTGAAGTTTGTCTAAATCCCATTCACCTGCAGTATTTGCATTAAGCCTAATAACAACTTCTTGAACTTGCTTTTCATTTAGCAATCTATCAGGAATTTTGACATCAACTTCTTTATATCCTAACTGTTTCATAACAGTAAGGCGAGCGTGTCCGCCAAGAACGGTATTGTCTGCGTTAATTGTAATGATGTTTGCATCTCCGCACTTTTGAAGCGATTTTTTAAGGTCTTTTAACCCTTTTTCAGTAAATTTTCGAGGGTTTTTATCGTATCCTCGCAACTCCTCAATGTTTCTTTTTTCGATTTTCCAAGTAATCATTATTTCTCCTTATTCTTTCATCTAAAGGCAAGAATTGCGTACCCAACAATTCAGCTTGTCTTTCTTCTGGGTACGCAATAATGGTTTTGCCAAATCTAATAACTTCTCTTTGTTCAAATAAGTCAATATCAAGACTTTCGTAGATTTTATTATAAATGTCATAAAGTAACTCATATTTTTTGATTAACAAATCGTCATCTCGCTTTGCAGATGATGTTTTAGGCTTAGACAGTACTATTTTTGTACTTTCTCCAAAAATATTTATTTGCTGCAAAACCATATGACTATTATATAACCA
>CAZCZF010000105.1:0-4558 GCA_964503025.1 uncultured Vampirovibrio sp.
ATAATAAAAATACGGATAATAAATGATTAAATACAAAAAAACAAAATATATATAATCTTAATAATAATCAAACAATTATAACAAATGAAAGAAAAGAATTTTTGGAGAATATGGCTTTTGTCTTAAAAGAAGGTAATACATTTGAACTTGCAAAATTGTTATACTCTTCAAAAGAACAAGATGGTTTGACACGATTTTTAGACAAAATGTTAGCAGAAAAAATTCATGATATAAAATCACATGATTTTATTCTCCCACAAACATCAAGCAAGAGTTACCACGATAAAGCTCAGAAAATCACAATAAATAAAAACGGAAAAGAATATAATGTTCGCATAATAAAACGATCTGCTATTGAAAATTTTCAAGGATACGTCCATACTCCTGAAAATGTCAGTATGATTAAAGATGCTAGTATTGAACAAAATACAGCAAAATTTGTATTAGCTAATAATGAGAATTTAAGTCAACGAATAATATGTGCTTGTTATGTTGATAATACAAGTAAATCGTTCGTCAATAATCAATATTTCGGTGGTAAGGGAAATGGCTTTGTTTTAGATGTCCCCAATGATAAGCAATATGTTGGTGCAGGTTCTGATATCAGCTCTTTAGAAAAAACGAGAATGAAGTTAATTCAAAGTTATTATAATAAACACAATATTACTAACAATGGCATGAATGTTCCAACTGGAACAAAAATGACCAAATTGAGAACACTTATTTCTGATAACATGAAAGAAATTTTAAAGCTCAATGATGACGAATATATAAAAAGGCTAGATAATATAAAAAATAAACTTGGTGATGAAATTATGTCATTAGAAGCCTTAGAAAAATTTGATAATGAATTTGCAAATGCCTATAAAACATTTTTATCAAGAAGAATTAAGAATGATAGTGACTTTAATCATGCCATTCTAAGAGATGATTATGAATGGAATGAATTTTTAATTAGTGAAGCTAGAATAAAAGATATTTATACAACAGATTTAAGAACATTAGATGAAGAATATTTAAAAATGGCATCAAATCCAAACAATGATTTTATTATTATATTAATGTATGAATAGAAATTATGAAATCTTATCACAATAAGATTTCACACTATTCTCCACAACTTGATAATTTTGTTCTCAATGATTTAGATATTAAAGAATCTGATTTATTGCAAAATGTATCAATAATTCGTGGTAATGCTGATTTTAAAGACTCTAACATCGGTAGTTTAGCGAATTTGCGCGAAGTCTGCGGAGAATTACCCTATGACGAATCACATTTCTTTAGTATGCCAAAAATCGAATCAATTAATGGGTATAAAATTGAATGGTAAAAATAGACAAAGTGTTTGTAGTTGAGATAATAAATAAGGCGTATTTCAGGATCTTACCAACTTGGCATGATATTAATGTTTTGGTCAGATCCTGAACAGCTTGAAAATTACGGATTTACATCCTTATTTTCTACGCTTTCAGGATGACTTTTTAATAAAACGGGTTAAGCTTTGAAAAATATTTAAAACCTCTTATTCACTTATTAACCTATTAACTTATTCACTTTTTCAGACTGTAGGGTGGGAAATGTTTGATTTAAGAGAGTTGAATTTGATTAAACACATACATTCCCACCAAAAAGATTCTGAATAATTTTGGTGAAAATGAAATGTAAATTAGATTAATATGCAATGTTTGTAACATTTCCCACCCTATCACTAATTTTATATGTTGTTCAAATTCCTCATTCTACCTGTTTTGACCATTAAAAGTTCGATTTCGTCCATTTTGGATTGGCAAACTTCCGACATTATTGTCGTCCTTAATTTATTTCAGGGTCTTACTAGAATGTAGTAGTTATGCCTAATTGGTAAGATGCTGAACCAAGTTCAGCAAGACAATTTTATAGATTTACTTCCGACCCAAACTGGACATTAAAATACATTCTCATCCTCTCCCAAATTCCAATTCACACACCAATGCAAAAAAAACGGAGAGGGTGGGATTTGAACCCACGGTAGACTTTCGCCTACATAGACTTTCGAGGTCCACACCTTAAGCCACTCGGACACCTCTCCTTCTGATATTACTATTCTAGTACAAAAAAAATTATGTTAAAATAACATTATGGCTTTTATTGAAATTAAAAATATTATCAAAACGTATAGCACAGGAGACGATAGTTTTAATGCGCTTAATGGAGTTTCTTTCTCTATTGAAAAAGGAGAGTTTGTTGCAATTATGGGAACTTCCGGTTCCGGTAAATCCACTTGCATGAATACTCTTGGAACTCTGGATAGACCTACAAGCGGCAGTTACTTCCTTGATGGAGTTGATGTATTTTCGCTTAATCCGGAAGAACTATCTCAAATCCGCAACCGAAAAATAGGATTCGTTTTCCAAGGCTTTAACCTAATTTCAAGAACTTCGGCACTTGATAACGTTGCTCTACCAATGATTTACAAAGGTATACCGGAAGAAGAACGCAACAAACGCGCCCGCGAAGCGCTCGAAATAGTAGGGCTCAAAAATCGTGAACATCACATGCCGAACCAAATGTCAGGAGGTCAACAACAAAGAGTCGCTATTGCAAGAGCTTTGGTTAATGACGCTCCTCTTATTCTCGCAGATGAACCAACCGGTAATCTCGATACAAAAACAAGTATAGAAGTTATGGAATTTTTTGTGCGCTTAAACAAGGGCTTCGCAGAGAAAGAAGGCAAAACAATCGTTCTTGTTACACACGAACCTGATATTGCAGAATATTGTTCCAGAATAATAAGATTTAAAGACGGTAATATAGTATCAGACTTGCCAAAAGATGAATGGATGAAGATAAGAAATCGTGAAACATAGGGATAAATAACATAAAAAAAGACCTCTTTGAAGAGGTCTTTTTTCTAAAAATCTTTTTATGCAATCGACATGAATCCGTAATCTTTTGCATCCCTATGCGCCAATCCAACTCCATCCTGTCCAAGAGAAATCTTATTACCGCTTTCATCGTTTACATAAGAATGTTGAGTCGGAATTGAAATCCCTGTCGTAGGCTCTACCGTCGTCGCCGGCTGAACCTTCGGACCGACAGTTAAGCCACCGAACGGAACCTTGCCGCCTTGCCCATATTGTCCATATTGATAATTTTGTTCTAAGCCCGGTACGCTGACCATTTGCATGTCCTCATAGTATTTCTGTACATGTATATAAACGTTCTGAAAAATTTAAAATTGCGTATTTTTATAAAATTGTTACATTTCTTAATCTATTTTGCACATTTTTTTCTGAATAGAATTGCACGCTTCGCTTATTTGAAAAAACGATTTGGTTTGAAATATAATATATGTTGATGGAGATGAGTATTAAGACAACTAAAAAAGCAATAATTTGGCTATGCATAGCACACATGGTAGCAGATATTTATAGTGGATTTCTTAACCCGATTATGCCGTTTATTGCAGCAAAACTCGGTTTTTCAATGGCTATTGCGACAGTCATTATAAGTATTTCGCACATTTGTTCATCCATGCTTCAACCTATTTTTGGATTTTTTGCAGATAACATGCTCAAACGATTTTTTATTTTTTGGGGATTAATTCTAATTTCGCTTTTTATACCGTTAGCCCCACTTGCACCAAATATTCCGTTTTTGTTAATTTGCATGATATTAGGCAGTTTAGGCGGTAGCTTTTTCCATCCTCAATCACTCGGGTTCGTAAATTATTTTTCTAAAAACGATTGCTGCGTTAATATGGGCTTATTTATGAGCTTGGGAACATTTGGGTTTGCGCTAGGTCCGCTACTTGCAGCAATGATTACGCAGCTTCATGGTTTGAACCTAATTTCTTGTACTTCTATTGCCGGATTAGTCCTCGCAATTCTTATGTTCTATTGCGTACCAAAACTTTCTGCCACAGAACCTGCTCCAAAATACAAGTCTTTTGTTGCATCTTTTAAAGAAATTTTATCGTGCAAGCAAATGAATTTATTGATGTTGGTTTCGATGATGAAATCTTTGGTTACAAATAGTTCTTGTATTTTACTGCCGTTTTTGTGGAAATCAATGGGGTATTCACCGCTATATATCGGCTCTGCGCTATTTTTATTTGTAGCAGCCGGAGCTATAGGTTCTTTCTTTAGCCCTAAAGTTGAAAAAAGGTTTGGTTCTAAAGCGGTTGTGTATTTTTCTATGTGGGCAACATTCCCGATGATGATTTTATTTGGACTAATTTACAAAACATACCCAATTTTATCTCTTATAGTCTTTTTTATTATCGGATTTACGACTATGCTTGCTCAGCCGGTTGTAATGGTTTGGGCTCAAAAGACTTTGCCTGTGTATAAAAGTATTGTAGCAGGTTTTATAAACGGATTTTGCTGGGGAATTGTTGCACTTTGCGTTTCTGTCTTGGGTGCTGTTGCGGAAATATTCGGAATTATGAATGTTTTGGTTTGTATTTGCCTGCTTCCGCTCTTGGCATCATACTTTGTAAAATATTTGAAAGAAGAAATTTAATAAATCTAATTTTTTATTTTTTGTAATTGTTGTTGTATAATAAGTTAGAGCT
>CAZCZF010000106.1:0-4292 GCA_964503025.1 uncultured Vampirovibrio sp.
ATTTATAAGAGTATTTGGTATTTTTTTTGTTTTCAATTTGCCTTTAGCCAAACCACGTCCACGAAAAGAGGCTTCATCATTTAGGTTGAGTTCAATGGCTTTGTCAAAATCCTTAATTGACTTCGGGCTCTTTTTTATTGGGGACTCGAACCCCGGTTTGCTTTGCTATTTAATGTGCAGTTTGAGTTGAAAGTAAATCTATAAAATTGCCACCCTGAAAATGTAGAAAATAAGATGGTAGACATTAGTAGCTTCCATGCAAACATGAACAAAATCATCTTTTTCTAATTTACTTTTAATTCAATCTTGAAGAAAAGTCACCACATCATTACTGTTTTCAACAACTTTGTAATGAAATTTTTCTTGTACTAATAACATTACATCGAGTTTCTTTTTAGAAACATCGATACCACAATAGAATTTGTTATTCATAGAACTCCTTTCTGAATTAAAACAAACGGTCCGTTCTTACGTAAAACTTTGCTTACCTTGTAAATACGAGTTCCTAACACTCTCTAGATAATGTTCAGCTTTCAAGGATTACAAACGGGGACTTATCTGCCGAACAGTTTCTTTGAACTTTGGGTGCGCACAGCCTTATTCCGTTTTTTAATTCATTCTTATTCTACTATTTTTTACAAATTCATGATACAAGGGTGTGCTCACCGATAAAGGGTGCGATTTATTGCACCAAAAATATTACATTAGTATTTTTTATTAACAAGTGATTTGTGTGCAAGGTTTTCAATCGAATCATCCAACGGCTCTGGTTTTGAACCAAGTGCAAGTTCTATGAGATAATCTGCAAAGTGTGGATTTTTAGGCAAGAAAGAACCGTGCATATATGTACCGAATACATTTTTGTATCGCGCGCCTTCTGTTCCGTCTTTGCCGTTGTTTCCGTTACCGATAACTATTTTTCCTATCGGTTCTGTTTCACCTTGTAAATATGTTAGTCCGCTGTGGTTTTCAAAACCGACGAGCGTATGAGGCTCTACCAAATCTGTTTTAACTGTAACATTGCCGATAAACCTCTTGTTTCCGGCAATTGTATATGCGTCCATTAAGCTGATTCCCAAAAGTTTTTCTCCATCGTGCGGTTGATAATAATGTCCCATTAGTTGGTAGCCACCGCAAATACCTAAGAAAACAGCCATTTTATCACGTTCTTCAGTTAAAAAATTTTTGTGTTTTTGTAACTCTTTGGAAACTTCGATTTGCTGTAAATCCTGACCACCGCCGATAAAATACATATCATGCTCTTTAATTGAATCTCCAACATTTATTTCATCAATTTCAACACTAATTCCGCGCCATTCGCAACGTTTTTTTAAAGTAAGAATATTCCCGCCATCACCGTATATGTTCAAAAGCTTTGGATAAAGATGAGCAATACGAATTCTTTTCATACAGCAAGCTCCTTCAGTAATTTTACTGATTTTTGCTTTTTGTTTGTGTGAATTTTTATGTACTCATCCAAAAGGTCAAAACAAACTTGACAAACTTTTTCTGTAGCTTTTTTGTCGTAATCGCTTTCATAATCAAAATCGAACTGGAGCATTGCTTGCAAAAAGTCTCGAATTTTATTGTGCATTTTTAATTTTACACCGAGGTGTTCATTGCATTCTTTGCAGATAATTCCGCCCATAGAAGATGAAAAATACATTTCTTCGTCAAGAACTTGCTCTCTACAACAGAGACAAGTGTCAAGCTCTACACAAAATCCCATTATTAACAATATTTTTAGTTGAAATTTTATTGCAGCAATCAGCATATCCTTTTTTTCTATGGAATTTGCAATTCTGTTGAGTGCTTTGTATAAAAGTTCATAAATTTCTTCTGATGCGGATTCTGAACCTTCGCCAAAATTCATCACAACTTCCGAAATATAAGAAGATAGCATTAATTTATCCATATCTTCTCTGGTTTTTCTGAAATGATTAACTGTTTGCGCTTGGATGATAGTATCCATAGAGCGTCCTTTAAGAAGTTGTAAGGTGTTAGCTACGAGCAAATCCATTCTTGCGCCAAGTTTGCTCTTAGGCTTTTTTATGCCTTTAGCTACTCCTTTTATAAGTCCATTTTCTTTTGAATACATTACAATTATTTTATCTGCATCATTCAAATTGTATGATTTTAAATTTATTGCTTCTGTTACGTAATTATTCATAGAGATTTTTCGTTCCTATATATACGCCTCTGAATATTTTTTCAAGTTCAATTTTATCGTTTGATGCTTCAATTGCTTCTTTTTCGGAGATAAGCTCTGTATTTACAAGAGAAGCTAAAGAGGAGTTCATAGTAATCATATCTTCAATTGTGTTATCGCGGATTATATCGTAAATTTTATCTAAATTATCTTTAACTAGATAATCCTTGATTGTTGGAGTTACGACCATAACTTCACATGCCGGATAACGTTTATTTTTACTTTCAGAATACACTAACTTCTGTGCGATAGTTGCTCGCAATGTTTCAGCCAACTGTTTTCTGATAAGTATTCTGTTTGCTTCATCGAATAAGTTTATGACTCTGTTAATTGTTTGAACTGCATCATTTGTGTGAAGTGTTGAAAGCACTAAGTGTCCGGTTTCAGATGCTTTTAATGCTGCTTGCATTGTTTCTCGGTCTCGGATTTCACCAATAAATATTACATCAGGGTCTTGTCTTAAGGCATATTTAATGCCGTCTGCAAAATCCTGGGTGTCCACAGAAACTTGACGTTGCGAAATAATGCTTTTTTTGCATTCAAAAATATATTCAATCGGATCTTCAATTGTAATAACATGCTTAGCTGCAGTTTCATTAATTTCATCAATCAGAGAAGCTATAGTTGTTGATTTACCGCAACCGGTAGGACCTGTTACCAAAATAATTCCGTTTTGAACATTTATAACGGAAGATAGTAAGTCCGGTAAAGACAAATCTTTAAGTTTTGGTATATTGTAAGGAATGTTTCTTATAACTAATGCCGGTTTTCCGAGTTGTCTGTTATAATTGACCCTAAAACGCGAACAACCTTTGATTTCGTATGTAAAATCGACATCACACATCGTGAGAATTTTGTCTCGCATTGAAGTCGGAGCGATGTCTAAAATCGCGCTGTCGATATCTTCTTTAGAAACAGGTGGCGTGTTTGCTTTTTTTATAAAACCGTTAATTCTCAAGTAAGGTGAGTGTCCAACCATCAAGTGTTCATCTGAAGCACCTGTTTTTACTGCTTGCTTTAAAAATTGTACAATGCTAAAAATTTTGTCCATTAAATCTCTCTCCACGATTCCATATATAAAATCGTAACATTATCAATTCGCTTTGGCAAGATGTTTACAAGGTGTTAACAAAAAAAGAAGAAGCGGTATTTAATACCGCTTCTTTATGATTAAAAATTTGTTTTAACAAGAATAGCTACAACCGCCTCCAGAGAAACCTCCGCCTGATGAAACTGATGATGAAGCTATGGAACCGCAAGTTTCACCACCACCTGAATAAGCAATAGAGCCACAAGTTTCAGTACCATCAGAGTATGCAATAGAACCGCAAGTTTCACCAAATGCTACAATTGTAGCATCGCTTGGACCGGAATAAAAACTGCAAGTATCTGTGCAACTTTCATTTGAGCTTGGTGTAATTAGTGATGTATTATTTGAAATCAAGTGTGTAGTTTGTGGTGTAGTATCAGCACCAATAAATTTAAAGCAGCTGCTTTGTTTTTCGTCTGATGAAGTTACTGTTAGCATAATCTTAATCCTTACTAAAAGTGTTTACATTAATATAAAGTAAAAAAAATAAATCCAATTTCAAGAGTTGTTTTTTTCTTTACAAAATGTAATATTTTAAACTTCATATATTTTTTGAGCCTGAATTGCCCTAAAGGAGTGAGGAAAGAGATGAAAAACTCTTTGTCCTATTCAACAATAATAGCTGAGTACAACAAAGAGTCATTTTGTCATTTATGAAATAAAAGCCTTTATTCTTACTAGTCAGTAGTGTTTATATTCATTGATTCCCCTTCATCTTTTAGATTTTTATCAGGTCCTTGGTTTGGGGCTTCGTCTTTATTAGGATGAGGCTGGGCATTGTCGTACTCATCACCAGGAAGTCCGCCACCACCTATTTCTCCATTATTTGGCTCTGGTGCTGGGATTGGAGTCGGAGTCGGCTCTGGTGCTGGGATTGGAGTCGGAGTCGGCTCTGTAGCAGAAAATGCACGCACAGTCATCGTAAATCTATCCGGTTCAGTGCATTCGTCTGATGCAAAACAATTCGGTCCTTTTGTTCCGTTTACATCAATC
>CAZCZF010000107.1:0-4224 GCA_964503025.1 uncultured Vampirovibrio sp.
ATATTAATAAATAAATTTTTTTATTATGAGGGACATAAAAATGACAGAAAAACAAACAAAAGAGCCTGTTTCCGCAAAAGAAACAATTAGGCAAACAAGAATACAAAAACTTGCAGAACTTGCTGATAAAGGTATAAATCCTTATCCATACTCGTTCGATAAAAACGCAGACGCAAGAGATTTGCAAGAAAAATACAAAGACCTTCCTGCAGGAGAAGAAACAGAAGATTTTTATTCAGTAGCCGGAAGAGTCATGGCAATTAGAAATTCAGGTATGTTTATTGACCTGATGGACACTACAGGAAAAATTCAAATTTTCTCTCACAAAGAAAATATGGATCCGGAAATGGTTAAAACTTTAAAACTTGTAGATATCGGTGATATTTTAGGGTTCTACGGTTCTATAAGAAGAACTCCGCGTGGAGAGCTTTCTGTTAAGGCTAAGAACTTTAAAATGCTTTCAAAATCGTTGCTTCCACTTCCTAACAAGCAAATTAGCGAAGAAAAATTGGAACAGCTTAAATCACATCATACAATGTCTGACACTGAAACAAAATATAGACAAAGATATCTTGATCTGATAGTAAATGAAGGCACAAGAGACACTTTAAGAAAAAGAAGCTTAATTATACAAAAAGTTCGTGAATATTTGTATAATCAAGGCTTTATCGAAGTTGAAACACCAATGCTTCACACCCAAGCATCCGGCGCTAATGCAAGACCTTTTACAACACACCACAATGCATTAGACATGGATTTGACATTAAGAATTGCTCCAGAACTTCATTTGAAACGTTTAATGGTTGGCGGATTGAATGACAAGATTTTTGAACTTTCAAGATGTTTTAGAAACGAAGGCATTGATACCCGTCATAACCCTGAATTTACAATGATTGAACTTTACCAGTCTTTTGTAGATTATAATGAAATGATGGCATTAACAGAAAACCTTGTTGCTTATGTTGCTCAAGAAGTTCTTGGAACAATGAAAGTTAAGTATGGTGATAATGAAATTGATTTAACTCCGCCATGGGATAGAAAGACCATGATTGGTGCTATCAAAGAAATGACTGGTGTTGATTTTGGTGAATTCTTTACAGCAAAAGAAGCTTACGAAAAAGCAAAATCAATGCATGTTGAAGTTGATGAAGAAATGAACTGGGGACAAGTGATTGAAGCTGTGTTTGAAGAAAAAGTTGAACCGACATTGATTCAGCCAATTCACATTATTGATTATCCTAGAGAAATTTCTCCATTGGCAAAAGTTCATAGAGATAATGATAGATTAACGGAACGTTTTGAGACTCGTGTGAACGGTTGGGAAATCGCAAATGCGTTCTCTGAACTTAGTGATCCGATTGATCAGCGTCATCGTTTTGAAGCTCAGGCATTGGCAAAAGCTAACGGTGACGAAGAAGCAATGGAAATTGACGAAGATTACATCAATGCTCTTGAATATGGTTTAGCACCAACTGGCGGCATGGGAATGGGTATAGACCGATTGGTTATGCTTTTAACCAATTCTCCGACAATAAGGGACGTAATCGCGTTCCCAACATTAAAGAAAGTTGAAAATTAGAAAGTATAAGGTGCGCTAAAAGCGCACCCTACTTTTATATAATGAGTCTTGCATCTGCCCACCTTGTGGGGGAAGTATCCGAAGTGGGTAGGGGGGTAAGAAAGGTAATGAAAGAACTGGATTTTATAAAGATTATAAAAGAACAAATCGGAGATGAGTTTCTTGGTGATGACTGTGCGTATCTAAAAGAATTGGGTATTGTTGTTTCTCAAGACAGCTTGATTGAAGATGTGCATTTTAAACGAACTTGGTGTACACCGTTTCAGCTTGGTTATAAGTCTGTAACGGTTAATATTAGTGATGTTTTGGCAGCAGGTGCAGAACCTGCATACGTAACAATGGCGCTTTCTTTACCAAATGACATTGATGAAAACTTTATAAGAGAATTTTACCAAGGAGCTGTAGCAGGACTGCACGGCGCAAAAATTATTGGTGGAGATATTACAGGGAGCAAATGTATAGTTGTTTCTATCGCAGCTATTGGTAAGACAGAAGGACGCAGAATATCATCCAGAAGTCATGCCAAAGTTGGATATAAAATAATAACGCGTGGCAAGTATGGATTAAGCTCTGCAGGCTTAAATGAATTGATTACAGGTGGTAGTAATCAAGATTTAATCAAAGCTCATTTAGAGCCAAAATTAGACGTTGAATTTTCTAAACGTATATCTGAACAAATAACGGTTGATTATGCAATGATGGACACCTCAGACGGCTTAGCGGATGCATTATTTAAAATTGCGGAAGCAAGTAATGTAAGTATTGATGCAAAAGAAATAGAAGGAATTTTTGGTGCAGAGGATTATCATCTTGTAGCTGCTGTTCCGGAAGAGTTTTTGGATAAATTAAACAATTTTTATGTTGTTGGTGATGTAATTGAGCGCAAGGATTACATTTTAAAAATTGGTGAAAGAAAATTTAAAAAATATGATGAATTAGGATTATACAACCATTTTGGAGAAAAAATATGACAAATTTTTCAGTAATAATAACGGCCGGAGGTACATCTTCCAGATATGGAAATAAGAATAAGCTTTTAGAATATCTTGATGACAAGACGGTTATTGAATATACGTTATCAGCTTTTTTAGAATTTGATGATGTTACGGAAATTATAATTCCGACCAACAATTCAATACATGATGAAATAGAATCATTATTAACTGACAATCGCATTAAAATAGTTGCAGGCGGTGATTCTCGCCAAAAATCTGTATATAATGCGCTTCAATACGTAAAAAATGAATATGTAATCATTCATGACGGCGCAAGACCGCTCATTAAATCGGGGGTAATTGCGCAAGTAATGGATTTAGTTTGTATCAAAAATGCCGTTTCTGTTATGACTAAAACGACAGATACGATAAAAGAAGTAGCCCAAGATGGCAGAATTATTAGAACAATTGACCGCTCAAAATTGTATAATACGCAAACTCCGCAAGCATTTAAAACTTCATTGATAAAAGATGCGCATGAAAGACTAAAAGACGGAAATTTTACCGACGACTCTTCAATGCTTGAAGAATTGGATATTCCTGTCTACATAGTTAATGGAAGTTACACAAATATAAAAATTACTACAAAAAGTGATTTAGATTTTGCAAAGCTTTATATTTAATCTTAATGGCAACGACTAAATATTAATGTATTTATGCCAATAAAATTTTATAGTGGTAACACTATGAGAAAAATTTTGGTAATATTTTATATACTGTTTTCATTGTGTATAGTAATGCCGTTTTCATTTGCAGTTCCGGCTCAAAATGCGACTATTTCTAAAATAGAAAACGATATTTACGGATTTGAATATAGTTACGACTCTGTGCAAGATAGGGTAAGTCGCTTGGAGAAAACTATTTATGGAAAAGCCTCTTCCGGTGATGTTAATAAGCGTATAAAAAAGCTTTCGGGAGATATTTCGGCAGATGTTATTGGTTTAGAAATCCCTGCTACAGAAGATACTTTCGCAGAATCGGAAAAAATTGCAGAGGATAGTACTGTGAATTATCCTATTGTTGATGAAATAGAAAAAAAGTTGTTTAATAAAACGAACAAAGACAGGGATTTTCATTCTCGTATCGTTGCAATTGAAAAAAAGCTTTTTAACAAAGTTTATGATATAGACGACTATTCAACCAGAATGGATAGAATAAAGGCAGAAATTATGCCTGAATCAGTTGTGGATACTGACAGATTTGCACATGAATACCGCGATAACAGAGATAATAGTTTATCATCCAATGATTTGGGGGGTACTGGTTTTAATCGTTTTAACATGCCGTTTGGACAAAAAAACTATTCTCGCCCGTATTCAAACTACGGTGATAATTATACAGGTTCTGCCGCGCCCCTGTCATCACAAGGTTATAATTCAAATTTGAATGATGAGCTGGCAAAATTGGAATATGAAACATTCGGTACAGAATTTTCAAATGAGGATACAACCAGCAGAATTAAACGCTTAAATAGCGTTAATAAAGCAAAAAAATCCTCACAGAAATATGATTCAAACAAGTTCTCGCAACGAATGTCAACTGCTATGGAAATTGGCGCAATGATTTTGATGATTCTTGCAATGGTGCTTTAACAGAAAATGTAACATAATGTGTATTATGTTACATTTTTATAAAGTCATTTTTTATTCA
>CAZCZF010000108.1:0-4191 GCA_964503025.1 uncultured Vampirovibrio sp.
TAGTAATGAGTAGAGCGTTGATTAATTTTGAATTGAATAATGCCCAAAACCCTTGCCTTGACATGCTTGTAGCGTTCGGGGGGGGGGGCTATAATCCGCAGGTGCAGCGCGGTGTTGAGCTTAACACAACAACCACTCCTCAACTAAAAGCTGATACTGTAAATATTTCTGCCAAAGATAAGATTGAATCTTCGCAAAAGAAAGGGATGTCAACCGGAGCTAAGTGGGCATTAGGGATAGCAGGGACTGTAGTTTTAGGAATTATTGCGCATAAATTTATACCTCCAATGCTGGCACAAGATCGTGCGCAAAAAATATTTTTGCAAAATTTTTCAAAAGAAGAAGCTAAAACTATTCAAAAAAAGTATAATGATATTTTAAAAATTCAAGATAAAGATGAATTTATTGATAAATTGTTTAAAGAATTAAAAAAAGATTATAAATTGGAGGATATTCCGCTTCATTTAAATAAAAATTTTAAATCTGGAGAAAAATCTGGTGCAATAACGGCAGCAGCTCATACCACATCTGACTTTGAAAAAGGTTATTGTGAAATAGGCATTGATAAAACATTCGGTAATGAAGATTTACTTCGACATATAACTCATGAATTGCGTCATGTTAAGCAACGGAAATTTATGTATCAGGCTTCGACAAAAAAAGAAATTCGGCATGTAATGAGTGAAAGAATAAAAGATGTTATGACTTCAGAAGGACAAAAATTTAATCCAAATGAACCTTTAATTGATGATTATACCAATAATTTTGTTCGATTTTTTGATAAACTTAATATTGGTCATATTGATTCAACACATCAAAATTATGAATGGGCACGAAAAGTGTTAGATTCATTCACCATATATGCAAACAAATCACAGGGAGCTTATAGTACAGCTTTTTATGAAACAGATGCCAAAGCAACAGAAATGTTAATGGCACGCTTTGCAAAAGGGTGGTAGTTGTGAGTAGATTGACTTTACTGAAGTGCTCCCTCTCCAAGGGAGAGGGCTGGGGTGAGGGGTTAATTTTTATGTTCAATGTTAGACAAAATAGTCTTATAAACACCTTCTATATTATTATCAATATCATTATTCCAAAATCTGATAACCTTATATCCTTTTTCTCTTAAAAAGTCAGATCTTTTTTTATCATATTCAATGCCTTTAGTGGAATTATGTTGTCCGCCATCAATTTCAATTATTAATTTTATTTCTTTACAAACAAAATCTACAATATAATTTCCGATTGGGTACTGCCTTCTAAATTTTAAACCTTGAAATTGATAATTTCTTAATATTGACCACATAATTTTTTCTTGTGGAGTTTGATTTTGTCTTAATTTTCGTGCTATTAAGTTTAATTTATTCATACTTAAATTCTATCACAAACCCCTCAACCCTCTCCCTAGGAGAGGGAGCAAAAAACGAACCCCTCGAATTACAAATTGCAATTCATAAAAAACTGGAATTCAAAGTCTATGGCTTGAGAATGAGAGGTCTTTGGTAGCTATGATAGCAAAAAAAATATTTAGTAGTTTTATTAAAGTTGTACATAATAAAAGGAGTAGAACATGAATAGTACAATTAATCCTCAAACTTCGTTCAAAGCAAATATTGATTCAAAATTTTTAAACGCAGCTGATGCTTATTTGCAAAAACAATCCGCAAAGCAATATAAGCAATTTAATTCTGCAGTAAGAAGGTTTATTGAAATTCCAAATTCTGATCATTTGACAATAAGTTATCAGAAAAGTTTTAAAGAAGGCAAACCGACCCACTCTCTATTTGCTACAGAAGAAGGCAAAAAGCCTATTTTATTAACAGAAAAAGACATGTTTAGAAAATTGATTCAAAAGTTTTCATATATGAATGAATATGAATTTAAAACAAAAACAGGTTTGTTGAAGTAGTTTTATTAAATTAGTTGGAAGTAGTATGCGATAAATCTAAGAATTACCGCATACTTCATTAAAGCAGGTAGTCTCAAATCCAGTCCATTTATTTACCCCTGCGAGCGAAAGAGAAGCAATCCAGTTATTTTGACGTAAAATTAGTGGACGTACGCTCGGTCATTCTGCAAACGAAAGTGAAGCAGAATCCAGCTGGTTGAAAAAAGTTTATCATCGACTGGATTCTTCGGCTTAATCAGCTTCAGAATGACTTTTTTATAAAACGCAGTAAGCGTAGAAAATATTTAAAACCTCTTATTCCCCTATTCCCTCATTCCCTTTTTTCAGTAGTCTCATGCAAAACCCATACCTTTCCTCCCATTCCCCTCCCCATTTACCCGACTGCAATCTATACATATACACTCAAAGAAAAGGCGGCTTAGTTTTATATGTATTGAACTAGAACATTGTATACATATTAGAGATTACTTTTACTATAAATAGATGATTTTTTTCTCTTATTTTAAAGTTGTCGAATGAAAAGTCGTTTAATATATTGACTTAGCATAAAATGACATTATAAAGTAAATTAGTAAGTAATAGGAGATTTCCGCAATGGGAATGGCTGCTTCACAAGCAAGATATTTAGCACTGACTGCGCGTAAAACCAATACCGAATGGGAAGGTCAACAAATTAACCAAGCGAGAACCGCGCTTGCAAATCAGAGTGCAAATTTATTCAACAAGCTTCTAGGCTTAGAAGTTCCGAATGCTCCGAAAACTACCGATTATACAGAATTACAGTATTCTTATTCAGATGGCGATAATGAATCAGTACTAGATAGTTGGCAACAATTATCTAGTGCAAATCCTGACTACAACTACATTGTAAATCATTACTATTTCGCAAATATTTATACAGGTTCAAAAAAAGAACTTGAAAATCCTCAAGTGCATACAAAAAATGAAGTTGTTGCAAATACTTTTGTTAATCCTTCTGCAACATTAAATGATGACGGTAGCTATGATATAACACTGCCTGACGGCACTAAGGTTCATTGTGATGAAATTACGACTGAAAAAGCAGAAACAGATAAAAAGTTAAAAGAAGAGTTTAATGATTTTGCAAAAGCAAAAGAATTGGCGTACGATGCAGGTGCGATTCCGGCGGGTGATGTATACGGATATCAGGACGCAACCGGAACTTGGCATTTCTTTGTTAAAGAAGAAATTGACGAGATTGATGCTATGTATCCGGAAGTTTCAGTTGACGAAAATGGTAACTATATAATCAAGACTGCCGACGGAAAAGAAACATTTGTTTATGAGCCGATTGATGAAATTGAAAAGGATACAAAATTTGAATCTGCATTAAGAGATTTTGAAGAAGCAGTGGGACTTGCGCAAAAGGATGGCGTTTTGACAACCGATGATGTGTACGGTTATCATGATGCAGATGGCACTTGGCATTTCTTTGTACCAAACGATTTGGATAATCCGCAGGAATACTCTTCGCAGCTAAATACATATATAGGAAACTGCCTTGCTACCGAGTTAACAAGTTTTACTGCAGATCAAGCAGCAGAGTTGGCACAAGTTCTTAAAGATTGTCCGGATTCTTCAGTCAGCCAATATTTAGAATTTGACAACAACGGAAATCTTATTTACAACGGACAGGGAATTTATGAATTTACAATGAACGGCAGAACGTATTTTACGACAGAAGCCGATTTATATGCAAGCATGAATACTCCATATCAGGCAAATAAACCAATAGATATCCAAGATAGACTTTCGTATTATGGAGCTTCTTATATTAAAACCAAAATAGAAGAAACAAATCACGCTCTTCTGGAAACGGACGGAAATGGCAGATTTACTTCCGTAAAATTTGATAATGACTCTGTTGTTTACTCGCTCAATGTTGAAACAGTTACGGACGAAGCTGCTTATAAAGACGCTATGAATGAGTATTTGTACAAAAAAGAGCAGTATGAAAAAACAATTGCAGATATTAACGCTCAAACATCAATTATTCAGCAAGAGGACAGAACTCTTGAATTGAGACTTAAACAGCTTGATACAGAGCAAAATGCGCTGGCAACCGAAATGGATGCAGTTAAGAAGGTTATTAAAGATAATGTTGAAAAGACATTTAAGACATTCAGCGATTAATAAAATGATTATAGGATTGATAATAAATATTGACAATGCCCAAAACCCTTGTCTTGACATGCTTGTAGCGTTCGGGGGGGGGTAGAAGCCCTATGTTTACTCGTTTATAGCCAATTAAAGGCTGTTAT
>CAZCZF010000109.1:0-3972 GCA_964503025.1 uncultured Vampirovibrio sp.
TCTTCATTGTTTAGATAATTAGAAATGTCTAAATTATTCAATTTAAAAAATATTGATTCATCAAGTGATTCTATAAATGGATTAACTATATGTTTTGATTTTGCGAGTTTAAAACTACTGTTGCAATTTTTGCAAACGGGAATTAAATTGTATAAATTTAATGCAAGAAACGGATAATCAGATTTTTCATAATAGTGATCGATACTCGCTTCAGCTATGTAATTGCCTGATTTGTTTTTTACAATAGAAAAATATTGTTGTCCACAATAAGGACATACGTCAATCTTTAGGGCTTGGATATATTTAACACCACACCAATCAGGTTCTTTTTTTGTTTTTGGAGAGCGGAACGATTCGTATTTAGAAATAAAATTCACTTTGGTTTTACCACGTCTAAATTTACCATATCCTCTTTTTAAGTCCATGTTTTCATCAAATGGATTTTCAATAAAGAGTTTTTTGCAATCATCCTCAGATAAACCTAATTTTTTCCATTTGATGTGTTTTTTACAGTAATCTAAATGTTTTTGTTTAATTTTATTTAATTCTTCATCTTTCAGGTTTATTTTTTTCATTCAATTCCTTTTGCAGTTTATCATATTTGTGTTTAAGTTCAATGTAATCAGACATGAGTTTTGCAGAATTATCATATAATATATATCCATAACGCTCCATAAATTCTTTTAATAAAGATTTTCTTATTACAGGTTCGCTAATTAACAATATTTTATTGTGCAATTCAGTTAATTTCTGATAAAATACATTATTTTTGCCTGAAGTGTTATTTGTTAGGATACAATCCCTAAAAAATATATCATATTTATGAAAATCTTCTTTTATATCCTTTATATGTTTTTGGGCGAATTCACCAATCGTGCATATTCCATCACAGTTATTAAAAAAGAAATTATCATTAAATAAGTCGTGTATATTTGCACAAAAACTATTTGGAGTATTATCGTAAATTTTAGACTTTCCATTAGAATCTCTATATAACATTACAACATTATTTTTTGGCATATCGGATAAAATAAAAGGTGAGTGTGTTGTAAATATTAAATTTATTTTTCTTTCTGAATTTGGAGGAATTATATTATCAAAAATATCTTTTATATAATATACCATTTTTCTTTGCCATTCAGGATGCCAACTTAAATCTATTTCATCAAACATAAAAACATTTGTTTCATATTCAGCATCTAATTCAGCTGCACAATAATAAACATCAGCGAAAAATCTTAGGATTCTTTGTTCTCCTGTGCTAAGACTCCTAAAATCATAAAAATTCTTGTCATCTTCCATATACAGATTTTTGCTTATTCCCTTTAATGTCTCTATCTCTGTTATATACAGTTGGTTTATATCCTCAAAATTTACCGGTTCTTTTAATTGTATAATTCTCCCTTTTAATAAATGGTAATTATCATGCAAAAGATCTTTTTTAGTTGGTTTTTCTTCATAATCAATATATGCTGTTAACATATTCTTGAGCCGTTCACTGTCATTATTATTTGGTATTTTTGCATCAATTTTCAATAACCCATTTGGAATAGGTCTTTGTCCAAAAAGAACATTATTAAATTTTTTATAAATTCTTAATCTTGCCTCTCTGGTTATTTTTTTTGGTATATAATCAGAGGTTTCTTCATTTGATTTTATTCCAATAGTATCTTTTATTCTGTATTCTAATTTTTTTTCAATTTCATAATTTTCAATTAAATTGAATATTTCGCCAAAAGTGTATGCAAAGAAAAGAATTGGCAATATATCTTCAAATAAACTGTCTATTTTTTCATTTAAATATGAGTTATTTTTAATCCTAGTTCTTATAATTTGGATTTCTTCACCAAGTAAAGATATAATAGGATAAGTCCCATCTATTGGAGTTTTATTTTTTATTCTTTCATAAGCCCAACCTAAGTTTGATTGCTTTTCCGATTTTGTATTGGCTTGGATGAAGCAACAAAGTTAATAAAATATTTTTCATTTTATCATCCAAAATCGAATTATACTCGCCTAGTTTGGTTGTTTTGTATTGCGGAATTAAGCAATCTGCGTTTTCATGTTTTTTGTATGCTTGAATCCAACGTCTAAGCGTTCCGATTGATATTGAGCCAAGAAAATTGTAGGCTTTTGGAAGATACAATCCTGTATTATACAAATCTAAAAAATCCGAGTCGGATTCTTTAATTGTCTTGTATTCTTTTCTTTTTTCCAACGCTGCTTTTACAATATTTATTCTGTGGTTTCTTGTTAATTTTGCTTTATCTGTTACCATTGGCGGTTGATAATTTAAAGGTACAAGTGCGGTTGATTTTGTTTCAGACTCACGAAGTTTTTGCTGAAGTTCAGGTTCTAAACTTGAAAACAAGATTTCATATGAATACCCACCATTGACTTTAACCTCACGAGAAATATATTTGCTTTCAGGTTTGTTTAATTCTAACCTCAAAGAACGAGTGCTTTTTAAACTTTTAATTTCTGCTAATTTTTTAATGCTTATATAATTACTTTCCATGTGCAACACATTAGCTCTGAGTTGCACAAATTGGAACATCACTTCCGAGCTATGCGTCAATATGTGTTGGTTAAAATTCAAAATTTTCAAGACGGACATTTTGCGTAAAATACCCATACTAAATGTCTTGCCCTAAAATAGGGCAAAAAGCTCTCTGCGTATGGGAAAATAAGAGTTGCTTAAAATAACCGCACTATCTGTCCAACCATTAAAAGTCCGATTTCGTCCGTTTTAAAAGACACTTAGTTTGGATATTTCCTACCCCTCAAACTCAAACACCAAGCGAGTTTGCTTAAAAAAACCACTTTATCCGTCCAACCCAAACTGGACATTAAAATACACTGTCCAACCATTAAAAGTCCGATTTCGTCCGTTTTAAAAGACACTTAGTTTGGATATTTCCTACCCCTCAAACTCAAACACCAAGCGAGTTTGCTTAAAAAAACCACTTTATCCGTCCAACCCAAACTGGACATTAAAATACACTGTCCAACCATTAAAAGTCCGATTTCGTCCGTTTTAAAAGACACTTAGTTTGGATATTTCCTACCCCTCAAACTCAAACACCAAGCGAGTTTGCTTAAAAAAACCACTTTATCCGTCCAACCCAAACTGGACATTAAAATACACTGTCCAACCATTAAAAGTCCGATTTCGTCCGTTTTAAAAGACACTTAGTTTGGATATTTCCTACCCCTCAAACTCAAACACCAAGCGAGTTTGCTTAAAAAAACCACTGTAAAGTGACACATGAAATGCGAAAGTGTGACAGATGAAATGCGAAATTTGGAATAGTTAAATATTTTTTAATTACAACAATTTGCAAGTTTTGCTTTTTTATTTAATTGATTTCGCATAGTTAATTTTGCGAATCTAAATTTCCAAGCATTTGGGCAATTTATTTCATGATATAGCATTCTTTTTTCATCAAGAACAACAATATTAATTTTCTCAGTCTTCTTTGCATTGTTTTGTATTTTTTCTAAATTATAATAAGGTTTTAGTTGTTTTTTTATATTTGAATATTTATAAATTGAAGCATAACCCATTTTTAAAATTTCTTCTTCATATGATTTACAATAACCTTTTCTATTGCAATCATAATATACAGAAACAAGTTCTCTTCCGTAATAATCCCGAGTGCTTTTTCCTGAATATACAATTTTTACATTTTTATTTAACAAATTTCTTTCTGCAAACTTTTTGGCTAAATAACCCATCTTTAAAGCTTGTTCTGTTGTTATATTTACCGTGTCAGCTTGTCTTTTAAGAATCGCATTATTTTTTGTTTCAAATGTATCAATCCCATTTACTCTGACTTTTTCGTTTTTGTCGATTTCCCCATTAGAGTTAAAATCGATGACAAAAGTATCTCCATCAATAATTTTTAAAACTTTATATGTAACGATGTTAGCAAATGATGAATTACTACAAAATAAAAAACATAATAATAT
>CAZCZF010000110.1:0-3949 GCA_964503025.1 uncultured Vampirovibrio sp.
CCGAAAGAACTGCTCTGACAACTGAATATGAGTCAGTTAAGAAAGTTATTTCCGAAAACATTGAACGTACTTTCGGTATATTTAGTTAATAAGGTAAACAAAAAAATGAAGCCCCTAAAACTAGGGGCTTCATCACTATTTAAGAAATATCTTATAACAAGTTCAATGCAATGCTTGGAGTTTGGTTTGCAGTTGAAAGCAATGTTGCAGATGATTGTTGCAAAATCTGATACTTAATATAATTTGAAGATTCTGTTGCAACATCAGCATCCTTAATAGAAGAGTTAGCTGATACTATGTTTTCCTTTTGAACGGCAATCGCATCAACAGCTGATTCAACACGGTTCATATACGCACCGATTAAAGCGGTTCTGGCAGATACGTTTTCAATTGCATCGTCAATGAATTGTAAAAATTCACGAGCTGTTGCATCATCGGTATAAACTGCATCACAGATAGCTGTAATACAGCTGATATTCTTTGATCCTACTCTATTATCTTGCCAATCGTAATCGACATCCTTAATTGCTTTATAACCCCTGTCTGCAGTATATTCATAATTTCTATTATCCTCAGATGTTGTCTTGTTACCTGTAACTCTTGATTTTAGAGCAGAAGTATCTTTACCATCCGATCTTTCATACCAAGCTGAATTTGCTGCACTTTTGCCATATTGAGCACTATTAGCATTACCAGACATTAATAATGCAGTTAAAGTTGCTGATTCAAAAATTGTATATTTTAAATTGATAATGTTGTTCTTTCCTGAATTATTACTTACTTGAAGGTTAACACCATTCTTTGAAGTAGCTGCAGTACTTGTGCCGTCTAACAATTTAATACCGTTAAAATCAATAACCGTACATAGACGGTTAATTTCTTCCATTCTTTGTTGAACTTCAGTTCTGATAGCGTTCATTGAAGAAGTACCATAAGTACCGTTTGCTGCTTGTTCGGTCAAGTCTCTTATACGTTGCAAGTAGTCATCTACGATACCTAAAACACCTTCAGCTGTATCCAATAAAGACAAGCCCATTGTTGCATTTGATTCTGCTACATCATAACCGGAAATTTGCGCTTCCATCAAGCAAGACACTGCTGAACCTGCAGCATCATCTTTACCAGAGTTAATTCTGTAACCTGTTGTTAATCTTTCCATTGCGGTATTCATGCCTGAAGTAGCCGCTGACAAACTTCTTTGCGCCGTTAATGAGGCAAGGTTTGTGTTGATAGTGATTGAAGCCATTTTCTAGATCTCCTTTTCTTAAATTTTCTTCCTTGATTATCACAATAGAGCATTGCCTCAATCAAGGCAACACGCTGTTATGATAGTTGTTTGAAGTTTTCAATTCCTTCACACTACCATCTTAAATGTGATTAACCTAAAAATAAATTCTCAATAAGTTAGATTTTTCTATAACTCTGGGTGGAGATTATAAAATATCAATATGACTCAATGGCCAAAATATAAACACAGCTCTTCCGATAAAACGCTCTTTCGGCAACGTTCCCCAAAAACGGCTATCCATTGAATTGCCTCTATTATCGCCCATCATAAAATACTGTCCTTCCGGAATAACAAGAGGACCGCAGTACATTTCAGATTTACATTTGTGATAGTCATATTCACTCATTATATATTCTTCTTCTAGCGGTTTATCATCAATATAAACTTTAAAAGCACCATTACTACTTTGTTTTATTTCTAATTTTTCCCCAGGAAGTCCGACAACACGTTTAATATATGCAACATCCTTGCAGAAAAATCCTGTAAGCCTGCTGAATACTGCCCAAGGAGTTGTTTTTAATTTTACAAATGGCGGATAAAAAATCATTACATCACCACGTTTTGGTGTATTTTCAAAGTGATGGTTATTTATCAAATTAGGGAATTTTGATAATTTCTCAACAACAATTCTATCGCCTTCAACAAGAGTCGGTTTCATTGAGCCTGACGGAATCCAACGAAGCTCTGCAACAAAAAATCTGATTAAAATAACCGCAACCAATACGAAAACTATAGTATCAACAGTCTCTTTAATATTTGCTTTTAAATTTTCTTTGTCAATCATAACTTAGAAACTAAAACCTCTAACCCCTTCTTGTAATCATTATCAGGCAAAGAATCAATGCTTCCCTTGACCTTTTGGTAATAATTATCCATTAAAATCATCGTTTTTTCAATACCTAAAAAATCCTTTGGTGTAAAAATTTTATTTTTTTCATCAATTTGAGCAGAAGAAGCTTCCAAATCATTTTTTAGCTGAAAAAATATTCCGAAATTTCTTGCAAACTCTTGAATAGACAGAGTATCTAGTCCTTCAGCAATAGCACAAGATTTTGCTATGACTTCAAAAAGTTTAGCAGTCTTACCCTCGCAAATACTTATATAAACATCCAAATCAGGCATTCTTCCGCGCAAGAAAAGCTGTATAATTTCCGCATTACACATTTCTCTCGTACAATTCAAAAACATTAAAAGAATTTCTTGGTTATTAATTTTCATTAATTTTTCGGTTGCATAAGAGAGTAAATAATTCCCTGCAAGAATCGCAATTTTATCGGAATACTTTTTTGCAAGCGTCGGCATTCCTCGTCTAAGCTCCGCTTCATCAAGAACATCATCATGCAAAAGAGAAGCATTATGTATAAGTTCACCCGCAGCCATAATATTAATGCTGTCTTTTGAAACATCAGATTTCAAGGATTTTAAATACAAAGAAGTTAAAACAGTTCTTATCCGTTTAGAACCTTTATACAAAAATTCCCACAAGAAAAACTTTATCTCCTCATTCTCTATATTAATATTACTCAGCTGCTCGTCCACAGCCAAAAGTTCGTCCTTAATTAACAACATAAAATGAATAATATCATGAATTTTTTATTGGGTAAATTGGATATCAAGGGAAATCTTTTCGGCACTCTTGTATTCCTATATAACTTAATAAATTATTCCACCCTCTTTACTTTTACCCCTTTTTGTTGTACTCATGAGGGAGTAATAAGTAAACTTTTTACGAGAAAAGGAGAGTTCACATGAGTGAAAGAAAATTAGTCGGAACAAATGAAATGTTCAAAAAAGCATTGGCTGGCGGATACGCTATCGGTGCTTACAACGTAAACAACATGGAAATTTTGCAAGCTATCGCTGAAGCTGCTGAAGAAACAAGATCACCAATCATTCTTCAGGTTTCTGCAGGTGCCAGAAAATATGCAAACCAAACTTACCTTGTTAAATTAGTAGAAGCAGCTTTGGCTACAACAACAGTACCTATCGCTCTTCACTTAGACCATGGTGCAGACTTTGAAATTTGTAAGGCTTGTATCGACGGCGGATTCTCTTCTGTTATGATTGACGGAAGCAGATTCTCATTTGAAGAAAACGTAGCTGTTACCAAGAAAGTTGTAGAATACGCTCACGAAAGAGGAGTTTCTGTAGAAGCTGAACTTGGTAAATTAGCAGGTGTTGAAGATGACGTTAATGTTGACGCTAAAGACGCTAAATATACTAACGTTAAAGAAGCTGTTGAATTTGTTAAACAAACAGGTTGCGATTCATTAGCAATCGCTATCGGTACATCTCACGGTGCTTACAAATTCGCTGGCGAAGCAAAATTAGACTTCGACAGACTTAAAGAAATTAAAGACGCTCTTAAAGAGGCAGGTTTTGGCGATTATCCAATCGTTCTTCACGGTTCTTCATCAGTTCCTGCTGAATTTGTTGCAAAATGTAACCAATTCGGCGGTAAATTACCAAACGCACAAGGTGTTCCTGAAGACATGCTTAACTACGCTTCAAAACACGGCGTTGCAAAAATCAACATTGATACAGATTTGAGATTGGCAATGACTTCTACTATCAGAGAATTTTTCATCGAACATCCTGAAAAATTCGACCCACGTGAATACATGGGACCTGGTAGAACTGCTGTTAAAGAAATGGTTATGC
>CAZCZF010000111.1:0-3781 GCA_964503025.1 uncultured Vampirovibrio sp.
TTCTTACTATAGCGCAATATTTTGTCCTAGTTCAAAACATATTTGACTTTATACAAAATTAGACTAATAATATTATATAGGATAGAGACGAAGGTGTTTAGATGAAATTAATTAACAGACTCAAAATATTTGAACAAAAATATGTATTTTTGCGTTGGGCTACAGGTGCAGAATATGGGAAAATCACATACGTTGGCGACGATTACGTTGAATTCAATATAATTGATGTAGATACAATGGAGTACAGAGAGACCGTAATTATCAATTCTTCTCTTATTCTTGAAACCGTATTTGGCGGCCCAGATATTGCCAGAATCGTTGCAGAAATATCTTCTATGATAGAATAAATATTAAGTTTTTGTGTACGCGAAAATAGGATAAATATACTGTCAAAAAATTTTTTTAGAAGTTTTTGACTTGATATGAGAATTAATTTTGCTAATAATACAAATTTTTACGGAACAAAAATTAACTTAGACCAAGCAAAAGAAATGTGCACAATGGTTCAAAAAGAATACCCTTATCCATCATTATGGAAACAGGGAAAATTTGAATTTAAAAAAATTGTCAAAGAAAATCCGGACCTAAAAACAAGATTTCAAAAACTTAGAGAGCATAGAAAACTAATGGACGCAACATTAGACAGACTTACTGACTTAAGAGAATCTTATAAGTACTGTTTGCAAAATGCCTTAGAATATTTTTCAAGGATGGTTGATGGAATAAAAGAATTTAAAACTATAAATTGTGGAGAAGCTGCTCGTTTGGTTTATATGATTGCCAGAATAAACGGAGTAGATGAAAAAGATGTAAAAGTTGCAAAAATGCAATGGAAAAAAGACAATGAAGAACAAGCGATTGATCACGTTATAACAAAAATTAATGGCGAATCTGGCTCGGTCATAATTGACGGGTTGCTTAATGAAAGTGGTGCAATTGAAGATTTGGAACAAATCTACAAAAACAATTACCATGAAGAGTTTAATCTTCCTAAAAACTGCAAAATCAATTTTATAGAAAAAGAAATTCCAAGCTTAACAGATGAAGAAGCACAAGAATTGAGAAAAAAACATCCTGAATTTGTGCTTAAAGCTTAAATTTCTCACAATACATAATAAAAAGTTTACCATTGCAACGATTTATACTATAATATTTGCTATGGTTACAAAAGCAATTACAGCTGCAACAGTAGGAATTAACTCCTGCAAAATAGAAGTAGAAGTTGATGTCACCAACTCGCTTCCCGGCATGAGCATCGTAGGCTTGCCGGATAACGCGGTAAGCGAAGCGAGAGAGAGAGTTCATTCAGCAATCAAAAATTCTGGATTTACATTCCCAACAGGAAAAGTAATTGTTAACCTTGCCCCCGCCGATATCAGAAAAGAAGGCACGAACTTTGATCTTCCTATGGCAATCGGAATTTTAAAAGAACAAGGTATTGAAATTCCAGACGACTCAAAAACAGCCTTTCTCGGCGAACTTTCACTTGATGGAAGCTTGCGTAAAGTTAACGGAATTCTGCCACTTGTCAGCGGACTTAAAGAAAGTGGCATTACAACAATTTTTGTTCCGTATGAGAATGCAAAAGAAGCTGCTCTAGTTCAAAATATTACAATTTTAGGTGCAAAGCACATTATTGACATTGTTCAACATTATTCAGACATGCCAATAAAACCAACAGTTGTAGATATTCACGAATATCTCGCACAAAACTGCGACAACGATTTTGTATACGATTTTAAAGACGTAAAAGTTCAACAAAAAACAAAAAAAGCTCTGGAAATCGCAGCTGCAGGTGGGCACAACATCCTCATGTGCGGTTCTCCGGGGTCAGGAAAAACGCTAATGGCAAAGTGTTTAGCTTCAATCCTTCCTCCGCTTGAATTACAAGAAGCTTTAGAACTTACAAAAATTTACAGTATCTGCGGGCTTTTAACTCCTGAAAAACCTCTCGTTACCCAAAGACCGTATCGCCCTGTTCATCATACGGCATCAAAAAACGGAATTATCGGAGGTGGCTCAAACCCAAAACCTGGAGAAATAACACTTGCGCATAGAGGTGTTTTGTTCCTTGACGAGATGGTTGAGTTTCCGAGAGATGTACTGGAAGTTTTACGTCAACCGCTTGAAGACGGGGATGTTGTAGTTTCAAGAACAAGGATTTCCGTAAAATACCCTGCAAAATTTATGCTTGTAGGCGCAATGAATCCGTGTCCGTGCGGCTATTTAGGCGACAAAGAAAAACAATGCACTTGCACCGAATATCAAATACAGCGTTATCGTTCCAGACTCTCTGGTCCATTACTGGATAGAATTGATTTAGTCATAAATGTACCAAGATTAACAACTGATGAACTTATAAACACAGACACAAAAGCAGAATCTTCTGAAACAATAAGAAGAAGAGTTATTGCGGCAAGAAAAATTCAAGCAAAAAGATACGAAAATGAAGGAATTTTAACCAACTCAGAACTAAATGCGAAACAGATTAAAGCATTCTGCAAGCTGGATGAAAAAACAGGCGCATTCCTAAAATCTGCGGCAGAAAAATTCCAACTTTCAGGCAGAAAATACTCAAGAATGCTAAAATTGGCACGTACAATTGCAGATTTGGAAGGCAAAGAAAACATTGCGCTTGAACACGTTACACAAGCTTTGCAATACAGAAGCGGACTTTATTAACTAACCAATTATGCTTATGAGCATTTATGGAGTTTATACTCCAGAACCTTTAACCTCAATCTTTTTGAGTCTTTGTTCAATTCTTCTGTACCATTTCAATTTTCTTTGGAACAAAGTATCATACCCCTTAAACTCGCCACGACTTACTTCGTGGAATTGTTTATCACAAAGCTCTTCAAGAGTCTTTGCCAGATAATTTGTATATTCTTTTCTGTCAGGTCTGTCACTGTTTAATTCAATAACTTCACCCATCTCCACAAGAACTTCCGGACGATTGTCACGCAAGAACAAGTAATTTACAGCAACAGGCATGAGATGAACTTTGCCATACTTTTTAGCAGCTTTTTCTGCAATATAAGTCAAGCCCGATTGAAATTCTATTGGTCTAAAATTAGGCGGTTTGATAATTCCTTGCGGGAAAATATAAAGAATATTATTTGTATCACCTAGCGCATCTACCGAATATTTCAAAGCCTGCATTGAAGCTTGCGGAGATTTTTTATTAACATTATATGCCCCGCCCCTTCTTAATAAAGGAAAACGATTCAATTCTTCAACCATCAATCGAATTTCTTTTTTGTAAATTCTATTACAAATATTGTATCCTACAATGCCATCCCACCAATTGCTGTGAGGAGCAAACAAAATTATCGGCGTATTCATATCACGCTTGTAAAAATTTTCCGCACCCTTATATCGAAATGCGTAAAACCGATTTTCAAGCATTCCATAAAAAAAACTGTCTGCAACCCATAACCAAAACGGAGACGTTTGCGCCGGACGAAACTTTTCGTCAATGTTCCTTAGTTTTGTCGGCGGAACTTCCGAATACAATTCCTCTAGATTAATCATATAATTATAATACACATTTCAAAGCTTTTTGTGAATACCCAAATGACTAAATTTAATTAAAGTTTACAATTGGAAATTGATGAACTCAAGAATTAAGAGCAACACATGCTCTGTGAGGGGTCAATGGGGGTAAATGTATGGGCTTGGCATGAGATTACTGAAAAAAAAGGTAATAAGGGAATAAGAGAATAGGGGAATAAGAGGTTTTAAACAAACCCGTCATCCTGAAAGCGTAGAAAATAAGGAT
>CAZCZF010000112.1:0-3512 GCA_964503025.1 uncultured Vampirovibrio sp.
AGCTGCTCCAAAAACACCTGCTGCATCAGCAAAAGCTCCGGCAAAACCTGCTGCAACAAAATCCACTCAAACAACCGCAATACTTGAAAAAGCAGGATTTAATAAAGATGTAATTAACCAAATAATGAAAGAAACTCAAGGTACGTACAGTAATTTAGTTCCTGCAACGTTGAATATGATTGAATACCTTGAAGGACAAATTGCAAAAGGTGTAAAACTTACGCCAAGTCTTATCAACAAAGCTATTCAAGAATGTGATGGAATCTACAGTCAAGCAGGTTACGGAAGTGCCTTCCAAGAACTACAAAAAGAACTTTTGGGAAAATTCTGGAACAGAGCTGATGACTTAAAAGCTGCATACCACGCAGAAGGGAAATTCTTAACAAATGTAGAAGCGAAAGCAACGGCAAAACCTGCTGCGGCAAAAACCACTGACGCCCAATTTGCTGAAAAAGAATTGCAGAAACAAATTGAACCTGAATTTAATAAATGGCTCAAGGATGCAACTAAGAGCAGCATCGACAGTTAAGACGCCAAAATTCATGCTGTCTCACGAATTACCACAATATGTCGACGCAATTTGTGACGAAAAAGTAAAGGCGAACCCTAATATATAACAAGTAATGGAGAGTGACTTAATGTCACTTTCCATTTTTTATTAACCAAGCAAATTTTCCATTTACGTGTTTTAATGTATGTAGGTGTGTAATTATGAGAATTTGCTCTGTTAACAGCATAAACTTTCAGCGTCGACTTAAACCATCCGAAGAAGCCGAATATCGTGACGTTTTAAGCAAAGCGCAAGGCAATGGCAAAAAAATCCTCATTGTTCCGGCAAGCTCACTTCCAAACCAAACTGGAGTGGGAAATATTGGCTCTAAAGAAGGATTAGAGTTTTTTGATTTTGCAAAAAAATACTGGGGAATAAATGAAATCCAACTTCTGCCAATGGGACAGTACCACCTACACGGAAACACCGTACCAATTTATTCCGGAACTTCTATGGATTTAGGCAATCACGTTATTAATCTCGAAAACTACACCTCCGAAATGCCTGTTTCACAAATTACTGACCGAGTGAATTTCAAAAATATCATTACCCCTGATTCACCACAAGAAAAAATCTTAAAAAAACTCTACAAAGAAGGGAATTTCCAAAAAGAATTTGAAAGTTTTAAAAACAATAACCAAGCAAGGCTTGAACCAAAAGCGCTTTACCGCGCTCTTAGAGAATTAAACGGGACTCACGATTACAAAAAATGGAATGACATTGATAAAAACCTTTTTGAGCTTCCGCTCAAAGAACGAGAAAAGCGAATTAACGAGATAAAAAAGATAAAATCCGAGACAATAGATTTTTATTACTTCAAACAATTTCTTGCGGAAGATAGTTTACAAAAAGCCCATCAAGAGCTTAACAAACGCGATTTAAAGCTCAATGCAGATATGCTTTGCGGTTTCTCATACGACGAAGTTTGGGCAAACCCAAAAGCTTTTCATAAAAATGCAAAAATAAGATGGAACTTACCTGCACTGGATTTCAATTTTCCGGAAGGCGAAAAATTACTACGTGAAAAAGTGAAATTTTACACCGAACGATTTGACGGATTTAGAGTTGATGCGTCATGGACTTACGCTTCTCAACCTTTAATCAAAAACGGACAAGAAATAAAAAAAGATTATGCCGATAAAATACTAAATATTATCGACGATGAAGCTTCCAAAATAAAAGGCAATGAGTACTTAAAAAACATAATGCACGAGTTTGTTACTTCCAGCGAAGATTTTAATATTTATACCGGTAACACATTAAAACCATACGTTCAAAACAGAGTAAAAATATACACTTCTGACTACCTTTCCAAAAGCTGGGGAAGTAATTACAGTTTCTTAATAAGAGGATGGAATCCGGACTCATTTATTATCGGAGCTGCAAACCACGATTCTCCACAGAAAGCAATAACAGAAGCTCAAATACAAGGTTTAAGCGAAGCCCTTGGTATAAAACCAGAAAAACTTAGAAGCAAAAAAGAATTTATAAAAGCAAAACTCGCAGAACCAATGAGCGCGAAAAATAGTATGCTTTATTTTATGGACGGACTTAATATTGAAGGTCAGTTTCAAGGCAACGCAGATAAAAGTTTGAATTACGCAATAAGAATTCCTCAAAATTACCAAGACAAATATTTCAAATCTCTGGAAAAAGGAGAAGCCTTCAATCCGATGGACGCGTTTGAAAAAGTATTTAAGTCAAATGGTTTAGATAAAAAAGACCCCAAGCTTTATAAAAAGATTGTAAAATACAAAAAAATCCTCACCCAAAAAGAAAAGCAGATTAATCCCGCCATAAAAATAGCTTGCGGAATTATCTGCTCAGGTCTGGCTATATATGGAATTATGAAGTACTGCAAAACCCAAAATCATTCACACTCAATGTAGGTTTTTAGCCTATCCACTCGCTCAACTTTCCTCAATTTTTGTAATGCTATATTCTCAAGTTGTCTAATCCTCTCTTTTGAAAAGCCAAGTTCATTACCTATTTGTTCCAATGTTTTTGGCTCTTCGTTGTCAATTCCGAATCTGCGCACAAGAATATCTCTTTCGCGTTTTTCAAGAATACTTAAAAGTTTCTTAACATCTTTCGTTTGTAAATTCTTTTGCGTACTATTCTCCGGCGAAGAATATGACGTATCCTCTACATAATCCTGAATACAAAGATCATCTGTTACAAATGTATCCAAGCTTATAGGCTCTTTCTTTAATGCACTTCTAACTTCATCTATCTTCTTTTCATTCAAGCCACAAAGCTTTGAGATTGTCTCATCGTCCACTTCCATGCTTTCATTACAAGCCGCAACACTACACGCTTTTTTATACTTTCTGATTTTTTCCAACATATGCACAGGTATTCTTATTGTTCTTGAATGGTTAGAAATTGCTCTAATTATGGTCTGTTTAATCCACCATGTTGCATAAGTTGAAAATTTAAAATTCTTCTTGTAATCAAATTTTTCCGCAGCCTTAATTAAGCCCAATGAGCCTTCTTGAACCAAATCCATAAATAATACACCCTGTCCTATATATTTTTTTGCAATACTCACGACAAGTCTTAGATTTGCCTGAATCAACTCTCTTTTTGCTTCTTCTTTTTCTTTTACACTGCCTTCCTGAATCTTTCTTCCGAGTTCAACTTCTTCTGCTTTTGAAAGCATTTTCTTCCGCCCAATCTCTTTTAAATACATCTGCAAAATATCGTCATTATTTACAATCGTACTAAAAGTTCTTGGCAAACCTGAATCCATTTCCGAAGAATCAATATACTCCATATTCGTATATGCTTTACTCATTAAATCTCCTCCTCAAGCTGTTCTATTCATATAGACGCAAATTCTCCCAAAAAGTTCCCCAATAAAAGGGGGGGGGGAGAAAGGGGTAAATGTATTGTTAAAAAGGGAATAAGGGAATAAGGGAATAAGGGAATAAGGGAATAAGGGAATAAGGGAATAAGGGAA
>CAZCZF010000112.1:3612-3679 GCA_964503025.1 uncultured Vampirovibrio sp.
TAAGAGGTTTTAAATATTTTCTATGTTTAACGCGTTTTATCTGAACAATATTTATAACAACTTATTC
>CAZCZF010000113.1:0-3457 GCA_964503025.1 uncultured Vampirovibrio sp.
CTCAACGGTAGAGCAACGGTTTTGTAAACCGTAGGTTGTAGGTTCGATTCCTATTACCGGCTTTTTTTGATAAAAGAATAGTTCTCGACTTGCCCTTGTGGCTTAGAGGTAGAGCACTCCCTTGGTAAGGGAGAGGTCACGAGTTCAAGTCTCGTCAAGGGCATATTTTTTTGGTCAATTTTGAAAAATAAATACGGGTAGGTGGCCGAGTGGCTAAAGGCGACAGACTGTAAATCTGTTCACGAGAGTGTACGGTGGTTCGAATCCACCCCTGCCCAATACTTAAAACCTTGAAGTAGCTTATGTTTCAGGGTTTTTTAATTTTTATGATTGCCACTCTGTGTCCTTTACCTATTTTGAGATAAATCCTAATTATATGAATTAAGAACTGCCATAGCTTTTTGCATCTGCTCTTCTGCTGTGTGTACATATCGCATTGTAGTTTTAATATCTGAATGTGCCATTATATCTTTTATTACTGGCACAGGCACTCCTTTTTGTGCTAATCGTGTACCAACTGTATGCCGTAAATCATGAAATCTAAAATCAGTTATACCAGCTTTAGCTTTGATTTTATTCCATTCTTTTTCCATACCAGCATCACCAAAAGCAGTCTGTGTTCGAGGGTTGATAAATACATACTCACTCGTAGTTTTAGGGATTGATAAAAACAAATTATACAACTCCTCATTGATAGGCAGTTTGATATGTTTATTACCTTTATTCTCAGTAATTTCTAATATCCTATAATCCATCTTTACATTCTCCCACTTCAATAGTCTTATATTAGATTTCCTTAAACCTGTATTAAGTGCTGTTATTAACAAAGGTTTAAAATAATCAGGACAAGCATTAAAGATTCTTTCCTCTTCATCATCCTTCAAATAACGAACTACATAGTTTTTCTCAGGAAATCTCATCTTACGACTTACAGGGTTCTTATTAAGCCAACCATTCTCTATCGCTATGTTGAACATCTTACTTAAAGATTCTAAATATCTATTCACTGTTGTTGGACTTTTATCCTCTTTTAGTAATTGTTGTTTTAAGTTTTCGATATGGTCAGGTTTTACCTCTTCTATAGTTTTTATGTTTTTGAAATATTCTCTAAATATTCCTAAACGACCTATATCATGCTTATAGCTCTTTTTATTGATAGTTACATAGTTCTCAAAAATATCAAATAAATGAGTTAATTTTACCTGTAGTTTATCTTTTGGTATAACTCCATTCTGCTGTTGCATCAGTTTATACTTAAAAGCATTTTCCATCTTTTCAGCTTCTTTAAATGAAGTTGCACCACTACATAATTTGTGGTGTCTTTCTCCATTTATCTGAAAACGACAGTAATATTTTCCATTCCTTTTTGAGATAGTCATAATTATATTTCACCACCTCATGTGTCACTGTCAACCCATTCTTGGATTCTGTTTTCCCTTACAAAGACTGTTCCACCAACCTTTTTAAAAAGGAAAGCAGGGAGTTCACCCCTGTCTTTCCATGTTCTTATCGTACTTTCAGGTTTGTTTAACAGCTTTGCAAATTCTTTCAAAGTTATTAGACCAAACATAAAATTGTTACCTTTCTTCATGAAGTTTTGTTACAATAAAATTAGTCAAGCTCACCTCCCACAATAAAGACTGGTTAAGTTGAAAAAGGAGGTGAGGATAATAGAAATTAAGATTCTCTGTAAAATTGATTACAGAATAATCAGTTTTATTAATATCGCCTTTTTTAGATGTAAAGACGATGAAATCTTCAAACCATTCTTTATCTGTTGATGATGCATGGCTTTGAAATCTATTTGCAACATTTTCACTTTCGCCAATATACAATATCTTTTTACCTGTTTCTACATTTTCCCCAAGTAAAAAATATATACCAGGATTTCTCAATTGCTCAATTTTTTGCATTAATGGAATATGTTTACGACTTCCAAGATATGCCACACCATCCCAATTAGACAATTCTACGAATTTCAATTTTTGATATTCGTCCATAATAAGTAATTGAATAAATTCATTTGCCATTTCACACCTCACGCATGAATTATATCAGAAAAATTTTCACAATATACTGATATGTCCATTATTGACATAATCCAAATTTAAAATACGAATATGAAAAAATTTGTTCTTTTACTGTTAATATTATTTTTCATTGCACCAACATTTGCAGGTTCATTTGACTATGGATACACAAGTACCGGTTTTAAATATGTTAAGCACATGCACAGTGAATCATCTTATCAGCACGCTTGGTGTTCGATGCATAATGGGGTAGAAGAATACGAAAATACCGATAAAACTCGTGTAGATTGTTTAACGAAAACTCATGCGGTTGAATTTGATTTTGCAAATAAATGGGCAGAAAGCATTGGACAGGCTTTACATTATCAAAAAATGACAGGAAAACGTGCAAAAGTTGTGTTAATTCTTGAAAAACCTAAAAAGCAAATGGTTTATTATTGGAGAGTTAAAGAATTGGGAAGAATACATAATTTTGATGTAGAATTTGTTACTCCTGAAATTTTGCAGTTAAAAAATGACAAATGCCCTTATATGGACTGTAAGTGTAATAAAAAACACGAAAAATCTAACACAAAAAAGTATTAGTCCGATTCTGACGTAACTTTGTTTTATAATATAACCAAAGGAATAAATTATGAACGATAAAACGGTTGAGTATCCATATTGCAAAGTTGCCTATAAGGAAAATGATTCCTTGGGTTGGAAATTGGCTATTATGGATGGAGATAAAGAAACTGTTAACGAAAAATGCAAACAATTTAATTGGTTTGATTATATTGTTTTTATTGCAGGAAGCCATTATGATAAGCAAATAAAAGACAACTTTAATTATTATCCCGACCCTGATGATGTACATTTATTAAGCCATTGGATATATAGCGAAGAGTTAGACCGTTGGTTCGTAAAGGAAGATGAGGTAATCCCATACCCTTTAAAAAACTGTGAGGAAACAGACAAAATTCAATTCTCATATTATTTTGATTATGACGGTGTGGATGCTTCTGATTTTGATTGCAATGAGCCTATATATGTATCTGCCGAAGTTGAATTTGAAACAAAAACTCAAAAAGCGGAAGCGACTATTGAAATAACGATTTTATATGATAATTTTGAAAATTTTATAACGAATTTAAAAACTAAAAAATTTGGCGCGTGCCATATTGAAGAATTTACGAATTATAAATTGCTTGCTTGGGAAAAAGAAGACAAAGTAAGGTTTATGATACAAAATTATAATGGTTATAATGAAAATAATGAGTACATACCTATTGATTTTGATGTTTTAGTTAACAAAGATATTTTTTATAAATATTTTGAAGAATTTTATAATTCTTTGAAAATTGAACGCAAAAAACTTTTGCAAGAAATAACAGAAGAAGCCTATTCAACCCATAAAAAATATAAAAAAGTAAACAAGGATTATAAAT
>CAZCZF010000114.1:0-3386 GCA_964503025.1 uncultured Vampirovibrio sp.
AAATAAATATTAAAAATAACTTTATTAAAAATCTATTCACGCTAAATCTCCAATACTTTTGGACAAATCCAAATTTCCCAAAATTTGTTTTAAGCATTCAGCTGGAGATATTTCGAACATGTTAAATTCTCGAATTTTAGTTATATCAACAAAAGGTAACTGAATAAGCCCAAAGCCATGTAAAACGTGATAACTACTCATATCATTAAAAATATGCCTATGCCTAAATTTTGTGTACAAAACATCAAGCGGAACATCCGTTTGCAGTAAGAACTCTGTAAAACCACTTCTTAATGAAACAATTCTCTTTGCTTTTTTTGCCAAAGCAAAAGCTTCCGCAAAACTCAAATCACAAGTCTTAAAATCTATTGCATTTTTCAACTTAATATCTTTTTCAACCAAATTAACCCAAACGTCATATCCCATTTCTTGCAGTTTGTTTACAAGAACAACCCAAAAATCTTCATCATACAATTTGCATGATTGAGCTTCCGGTGCAAGAAACACAAACTTATCAAGATTCAACCCTGTTTTCTCAACTTTTTCCAACATTGATTGCTCTGCATCAGGTAAAACAGTCATCTTGCGCATTTTTAAATCTTCATTTGAGAAATCTAATCTTTCTAAAATGGATTTAAAATAGTGGTGTTTACCCAACTCATTCGCTTTTATATCAAGTTCAACTTTTCTAAAGTGAATAGCATCAAATAACAAGAAAAATCTAAAATTATCAATTTTAAAAGAATCTCCGACAACTTTTAAATTTAATTTTTTGATATAAACATAAGGTAAATCAGGACAAATCATTTTTATCATATCTATATGATATTTTTGTGTTGCAACCAAAAGCGGTTTCTTGCTATCATTTTTTTTGATTATTGAATCAATAAGATATGTTAGTGTTAAATAAATCTCACCACTATTTGCTCTTAAAATATAAATATCATCGTGTTCTTTATCAAAATATTTAAAATACTGCTTTTTAAATTCTTCAATAAGTGAGATTTTTCTATATTCAAAGCCTAAAAAAGAATACGTTCTAAAATTATTTTCTTCAAATCTTTTGATAACAGATTTTCCTAAAATTTTTATTTCTTTATTAGAACTATCACTTTCTTTACTACTTAATTTTATAGTTGTAATAAAACCACCTAAGAATTCTTGATATCTTTCCGCAGTCATATAATCAGATGTTTGTTTCATTACAGGAATACCAAAAATTTTGGCAGTCCTTTCGTTTTCTTCCTTTTTATATTCAAACAACTTCATTAAAGATCCTCATTAATTTTGTATTCTATATCTAATTTTTCATCTCTATTTTTGTTTATTGCAAAAGCCATATCTAAGCCACTCGGTTTTCTGTCATTAATCAAAATCCTTTCGCCCATTGGCATTTCGGTCAAAAGATAATCGTAGCGGAGATTATTTTCTGCAAGGAAATCTTTCAATGCCGGCAAACATTCTTCTTTTCTTGCCGTAAGAAGAACTACTTTATCATCAGGACTTAAAGCTTCAAAGAATTCCTTAACTCCGTCAAGCAAAGTATCATAACCGTCAATTTTGTAGCCGTTATGCTTTACAAGAGTCCCATCTATATCTAATATCCAAGTTTTGGCAAGTGTAGACAGCTCTAAAATATTGTTATTCTCTTGTAAAACTGTTGAGTTACTCATTACAACACCTCCTCCAACTTGATAACGCCATTGTAGAAAGCACCGCAAATTGAGTCGTAATCTTCCCAAGCATAAGTTGTCAGGCTCAGCCAGATAATTGCATGCAAAAGTTTAATCTTCTTATGGCTTACGCTTGGTAAACATTCAAAGAAAAATTCTTCCATATCTGCCCAATTGTTTGGTTTGATTGCAAATTCAACATCTTTTTCTCTTATATCAAGAGTGAATTTTTTGCGATTAAATTGGTCGTATTCTCCAGAAAGAGAGTAATACAATTTAGCCCAGTCGTAATCAACATCGCCATAAAGTTTTGTTTTGCCAAAATACCCGCGTGGATCAATCAAAACAGCTTTCATATTAAATGTGTCAAACATTAGATTTGAGAAAGTGCAATCCCCATGGATTAGTCGAAATTCTTTTGGATAGATTGTTTTAACTGCATTTATTAACTCTTCTTTATTAAAGAAAATATTTTTATAATATCTTCCATTGATTTTAATAAATTCTTTATTCGCAAATGGAACGAGTTTTTCAACTTTGGATAATCTGTCAAAAGTTTTGTTTAAGAAATTGTCTTCAACATCTTGAATATTAACAGGTTGAGCCGGTTCTAAATTGTGCAAATTTTTCAATGCTTCAATTAGTTTTCTTAGAATCTCACGTTTTTGAGTTTTAGTTAAACAATCGTATTCAAAAATATTTTTACCCTGAACTCGTTTCATTTTTAAAGGTTCATACTCAAAAATTTCAGGAATGTTTTCAAATCCAAGATTTTTAACGTGTTTGTACCAAGCAATTTCATCAACTGCAATCTTTTGACCTTGCTCGTTAATGCCGCGCTTAATTATAATATCGCCGTTAAACTCCATTGAATTAAACGGACGGCAACGAGGAGTGTCATCATTGTTATCAGAATAAGAAAGCAATGTTCCGATTTCTTTTGAACCATACAAATCTAGTCTGTTAAAGCTAATCTTTTGTTTTTCAAGCCAACCAACAAGCGCGCCTTCAGTTTCAATATTTTCAAGAAGCTTTTTATTCTCAAAAATAAATAATCCTGCAACACCGTTTTCCTTTGATGGTTCTTTGACAAATTTTCCATCAATATAGCTCCAACGGCATTCAAAGTCTTTAGAAATACCAATGTAATTGCCTTTTAACCCCTCATTTACCCCAGGAATTTCAAAGTCTTTTGATAGAATAAGGTCACACCACATAATCATAAATGGTTCATTATCTTTGTAATCAGCGATTGATTCTTTTATGCCTGAAATTGTACCTTTTTTAGTTGCTTTAACAATTTTAAAATTATATTGAGAACCAAAAGCATTCAAATATTTTTCCAAAACGTCGGTTTTGTAGTCAGCAATAATTGTAAATTCCGCATCAGGGAATTTTTTGAACGCATAAAATATAATTGGCAAATTATTAACCGGAACCAAACATTTAGGTTTATTTCTTGTTAAACCTTCTAATCTTGTACCTTTGCCGCCTGCTTGAATAATAATCTTTTTTACAGGTTCATTTATATTATCATAATTTGCATGTAATAACGTACCCACTACAAACACACTCCTGCATCAAATTTGAAGTTCTTAATTCCTTTTTTGAAAGATAAAGTTACTACCACTACTCGCTTTTACTTTCTGAGAATCATCTCGTTTTACATCACTTCCATTTAAGTCGAAGGTCACATTTTTATCATTTTGTGAC
>CAZCZF010000115.1:0-3331 GCA_964503025.1 uncultured Vampirovibrio sp.
GTATATATTTAGAATATTTTTGCCTTTTTGTAACAAATATTAACAATAGATGCGGTATCGATCAATAAACTCTTTATGTTTTTCTATGATTTTTTCGTATTGCTTGGCTTCATTCTTGGGCGACACTTTAATCAGTGTTTCATAATGGATAATTTCTTCTTCAAACTTGCGAATTTTATGCATAAAGTTTTCGCGTTTCAAGAAAATTTCACCGTAATATCCGCAGTTGTCAGGAATAAACGCGAACGGAAAAGAAGGGTAGTTTTTGCAATCTTCTGGTTTTTTCGGATTTGTACAAAGATTATCTTTTAAGAATTTGCATTTGCAAAATGTTACATTTTCTTTTTTCTCAACAGGAATCAGCATAGAAGAAAATTCCGGTGTTAGATTTTGGACTCCGTCTCGGTAAATTATGTTTTGGGCAAAGTCTACCGCTATTTTTTTACAGCATTCTCCGCATTTGTTGCAATAATTATTTTCCATACAAATTCATTATATCCTTTTATTAAAGTATTGGCAAAGCAATAAAAATATAATATCATAATATTAATGTTATGTAGAAGGAGAGAAGAAATGAAGAGATTATTTTTAACCTTAGGATTGTTCGCAGCAGTAAACTGTGCCGTTTTAGCGGACGGAAATGCTTTTACACCGTTAAATTTCAATGATACTCAATATGGTAATACAACTCAATCAATAAAATCTGCTCCGGTGGTTTCTTCTGTAGACGGAGATGCTGTCGGTAACGGAAATATTCAAAATGCAATTTTGCAGTTGGATAATGCGCAAGTGGATATCCGCAACGATTTGTTAAATTATAAGACAAAGTTTGCAGACGTAGATGCACAATACAAACTTGTTAAATCAGAACGAAAAGCATTGAAAAAACAAGTTGCAACGATTGAAAAAAGAATTAAAGAAATAGATAAAGCAAAAGAGAAGATTCGTAAAAATATGTTATAAAAAAAGAAGAGGGCAAAGCCCTCTTCTTTTTTATTTGGATTGCTGAAATAGCGGAGTTTCCCTATTTTGCAGACAAACTCCGAATTGACAGTTTGAGTTGTAGCTATAATTTGATTCACTTGGCGCGAAGCTTCTTGGCTGATATTCGCTACTTTCAGGTTTTATCGGATTAAGTCGTGCTTCGGGAGTCGCAGAAAACTCATTGATGTTTGATTGCGGGTTGTAAGTCGGTGACATTTCTTCTCTAAGTCCTTGCGCAGTGCAAGCCGTTGCTCCATCATCAATTGAACACATCGCGTATGTAGGAATTGCGAAACAAAATGCCGCAAATATTAAAAACTTTTTCATATTAAAAATCTCCTTTTCAATAACAATTGTAAACTCTATTGGGCGAATAACATTCTCCAAAAGAGCTAGTCTTTTTTTCCATTATTTGAAGGATACCGAAACAAAGTTGATAATGTTAATATGATAAAAAGCGATGGGATTGCGGAGGGGATTGTTTTGTACGCTTATCAACAGCAAAAAAATACAAACAACAGATTGCGTGTTGTTGCCGATAACCGAGTAAACGACACAATGTCGGTTATAAAACGGACAAGAAAAAAGAAAGTAAATCCGGTTAAATATTTGTTTAAATTGTGTGTTATATTGTCTTTTCTCGGTGCGTATATGTATTTTGTGTTCCCAACTGTGTATAATCAGTTGATTAACAATGTGTTTTTCCCGTCACAAATTCCGCTTAATACAACAGAAACCGAAAATTTGGCTAAAAAGACATATTCAAGACCGATTGCGGTAGATATGTATGCGCTTGCAAATCCTGTAACCAATTATTTGAGCAATGATTTATTTAATAATCGTTTGCTTTTAACTCCAACAATTCAAAAAACACACAGTGAAATTACTACAATGTATCAAACACAGGAAATTGTGGGTTTAAAAACCGCTCTTCAGAATTTGATGAAGCAGTACCCAACGATAAAACCTGCAATTTTTGTTTGGGAGTACGAGAACGGTAAATATGTAGATATTAATGCGGATAAATTATACTCCGCTGCAAGTATTATTAAGCTCCCTGTATTAGTCAGAATGTTTAAATCAATTGAAGCTAACCAGATGACAATTTATGATGAAATGGTTTTGACAAATTACTATCAGTCATCAGGATCAGGAAATTTGCAGTATGCTCAAACCGGTATTAAATATTCTTTGGATCAGCTTGCAAGAGTGATGATTCAAAACTCTGATAATACCTCTACTAATATGATTATGTCAAAACTTGGCGGTATGGATGATATAAATATAGGGTTAAGAGATTGGGGGATATCTAGCACTTACGTAAGGACTTGGCTTCCTGATTTGAAGGGAACGAATAAAACTACCGCAAAAGACATGGCTAAAATTTTGTACAACCTTGATAATCCGGGATTTTTGAATATTAATTCCAGAGAGTATATTATTGATTATATGAGTCACGTTAAAAACAACAGACTTATTGCGGCAGGGCTGGGCGAAGGAGCTTTGTTTATTCACAAAACAGGTGATATAGGTACAATGCTCGGTGATGTAGGAATTGTTTATGCACCAAATGGCAAAAAATATATTGTGGTAATTCTTGCAAATCGTCCGCATAATGCACCACAAGGAAAAGATTTTATTGTAAAAGCATCAAGCCTCATATATAAGGCAATCGTCGGTTAAATTTAACTCTTCTCGGTTTCTGTTGAACCGAGGAGAGTTGATGTAAAAGGATTAACTTAACGTCATTGCAGGGGGGATGTTTGAGTTTGACGTGGGACTACTGAAAAAGGTAATAAGGGAATAGGGGAATAAGATATTTTAGATATTTTCAATGTAAACCGCGTTGTATAAAAAAGTCATCCTGAATAGCCGACAAAATCAGACATAGCGTTTGTGGTTGAGGTAATAAAAAAGGCGTATTTCAGGATCTTACCAACTTGGCATGATACTAATGTTTTGGTCAGCTCCTGAACAGCTTGAAAATTACGGATTTACATCCTTATTTTCTACGCTTTCAGGATGACTTTAAAACCTCTTATTCACTTTTTAGTAAAGCATTGCCCCCTCACCCTACCCCTCTCCCTTGGAGAGGGAAAAAGGCTGGATTGCCACGGGCTAAAGCCCTCGCAATGACTTAAAGTTATAACCTCTTATTCCCTCATTACCCTATTAACTTTTTATCAGTACATTTTCAATTGTTAAGCAAATTGAAAAATTGTTACAATTGGCGCAAACGCAGTAGTAGTAGTAGTAGTAGTAGTAGTAGTAGTAGTAGTAGTAGTAGTAGTTCACGCGTTGTCGTCCTAAAGTTTATCAAAAATATGCCGTTAATAATCTTAAGGAG
>CAZCZF010000116.1:0-3243 GCA_964503025.1 uncultured Vampirovibrio sp.
TTAGCTTCCGTCTTTGATTACCTATTAAATTTTGATTTTTCTAAAAATGGTGGGCGTTAGAAGACTCGAACTTCTGACCCTCTCCTTGTAAGGGAGACGCTCTACCAACTGAGCTAAACGCCCATCACCTATTTAATAATACTTGCTCAAAGTTTAATGTCAATAGCTTTTTTATATTTTAATTTGCCAATACTCTTACATTTAAATCCAAAATGGTGTAATATTATGCTTGAAAGGTAAATCTACAATGAAAAGAATTAAAATTATCTGCTTAATACTACTAACAAACCTAATTTTTACATTAAATTGTGTTGCAGATACCGTTGTTTATAATACAAAGACCGGTAAAATTCACTCACCAAACTGCCAACATGCAGCAAAATGTACAGTTAATTGTATCAAAATTGACCGCCAAGAAGCGATTAGACGGGGAGGAGCCCCCTGCAAGGTTTACCAAGGAGGCAAACATTAACGACTTATTCATTTACCCCTATAAACTTTTCTTTATATAGTGCGTCGATCAACCCCTTCACCAAATCTTTTGAGAACAATTTACCACTTTCTTTACTCCCCTCTACTTCCAATTCTTTTGTAATAATGGCATGAAGTTCCTTTAAGAAGTAACAGGAAATTTTAAAATTACCATCTTCCTGATAGCAAGTATTAACATATTCAATAGCATTTTCAATGTTTTGAATTTCTTTTATATTGTCTCCCTTGCTGTTTTTATCAAATTTTTATATTACATAATCCGTGATAGTAGTCCTATTTCCTTCTATTCGCGCAGACTGTAAACTCTCAATCATATAAAAAATAGATTTCACTTGAGCAAACAGCAAAGGATTTACAGAAAATGCAATATTTTTAGTCCTCATGCTTCTAATTGCATAATCAACTGTACTATGTTACTATCAAATGCTATAGTTGGTATACTAAGCTTTAATTCCTTATCCACACTTCTCTCCATTTCTACATTAATATATCATATTATTTACATTTACTCAAGCATTTATTTACACCGCAAAACTAGAAAGCGAACAACCACAAGGGTTCTATTCACTAATATTTTTTAAAAAATTACATACACATCAAAACTTATTTACACTTTTGTATTAAAAAAATTACAAACATTCCAAAACATACCAAACTATGCAAAATTTGATATTTCCCAAATGCAAAATAGCTTTTTTTATTATTCAAGATTTTTCATATAAAGTTCTTCTATGAGGACAACGGCAGTTGCAGCAATTGCTGGTGCAAAAATCACGCCAATAACACCCAAATATTTTGCTGTTATGAACAAGAATAAATATATAATTAGCGGATGTAAGTCCAAAAATTTACTGAATATATAAGGTCGTACAAAATTGTTTTCAGCCAACTGAGCAATTGCAAAAACTACAACAATTAGAGCCAACACAAGAGGACCTGACTTGAAAGCAGCAATTAGACAGATTATAAGTGCAAGCCCCGGCCCAACAACAGGAATTATATCAAATATCGCAGTTATTAAGCCCAATAATAAAGCATAGTCAACTCTTAATATCAGCAAGCCGATTGTCATAATTATACCTACGCTTGCCATTGTGACAATTTGCGCAACTACGTAACCGCCAACTTTTTGAGAAATAGTATCCGTAATTTCCTCTGCTTTTTCTCTCATTTGAGAAGGGAAGAGTCGCAAGTATGTCTTATGAATAATGTCTCTGTCTGCCATGAAGTAGTAAATTATGATTATTGAAGCAATTAAATAAACAAACGCAGAGCCGACATTCTTGCCGATATTTATTGTTTCATTAATTACATTTGATGTCACACCTGAAGCCGACGAAATAATACCACCAATATCCATATTGGCAAAATTAGATTGACTTACCATCGGAAGCTTTAACAAGAAAGTTTTTAAACTTGCTAAGTGTTCAGGAAAAGATGCTGCAAAATTACTGATTTCACTGCCACCTATAATCAGAATAGGAATAAAGAAAGCACATATAACCAAGAGCATGCCGGCAAGAGTTATCCCTGCTGCAGTTGCTCTACTGTATTTTTTAGAAAGCTTTTTTACAATAGGTTCCAAAGAACACGATATGACAAATGATGCAAAAAACATAATAACAATATCCTGAATTTTGCTCACAAACACTAAAAACAAGATTGCAATTATAAAAAATATTATATTTTTTGCAGTTAAGTATTTTTGAAATATATTGTTTAGCATAATTATTTCCCCTGTTGAGTTTCGATTAAATTTTTCAAATTATTCAACGATGATTTATAGTATCCATCCACAAAAGTTTTCAAATTCTTTTGTATTTGCTTATATTCATCATTTGTCATTTCAATACCTTTTACAAGTGCCTGATAGAACGACTCATTATTAGGATACACTATCGAATTTTCAGCTGTAAATCCGTGAATAGGCGCAAAACTTTTTATAATGACGCACGGCTTCAAAAAACCGTAAGCAAGTTGGAAACATCCACTTGTACTAGATGTTATGTATCCCAAGTGCTCTTCTTTTTTGTCATCATAAGCAGTAAGCATAAAATCCGCATTTTCCATCTCTCGATACATATCCTCAAAAGAAAGTCTGCCCTTTATATCTATATATTTTTTTAGTTCAGGCGGAAAACCTGTTAAATCCCCATGCCCGATTACCGTAATTTTAAAATCAGTAATATAATTTTTAATTAACTCTAAAGCCGTATCCACAATCAAATGCGTATCTTTTTTCCCAGGAGTGAATTTTCCCACAACAACAAAATTAGTAATTCTGTTCTTTTCCCGCTCTTCCACTTTTCCAAAATAATGCGGATTGACTATCGTTGAACTTGCACCTCTGTAATTCAATTGTCTCAACGTAATCAAACTTTCTTCCCAAGACCCGTTGTCAACCGCATGTTTAGCTTCGTGTTCAACAAAAAACAATTTTTTAGAATCAACATTTGAGAAAAATTTGCGCGCCGTATCAAATTCAACGCTGTTACAGATTTTACCAACCGTTGTAACAAGAACACCTGAAACATTTTCTAAAGAATCTTTTTTGAAATATTTTTCAACATCTTTCTTTTTCATCACATTTACAGACAAATTTTCATCTTGAAATCTGCAAAATAACCCTTCTTTGAGACGGTCAGGTTCGACAAGCACAGAAACATGATATCCCAAATCCAAAAGATACTTACAATATCCTGGTACAACTTCCGCATGACTTTTTGAACAAGGCTCCCACACTATAAACGT
>CAZCZF010000117.1:0-2955 GCA_964503025.1 uncultured Vampirovibrio sp.
GGGTAAGAAGGAGCGGAAAAATGAAAAAAGAACTTATTTTTTTAGGACCACCGGCATGTGGTAAAGGAACACAAACAAACAGATTATCTGAATTTTTGGGTTTGCCTCACGTTGATACTGGTTCTCTTTTGAGAGCAGAAATTGCGAAAGAAACAGAAGAAGGTAAAGTTGCTAAATCTTTTATTGACAAAGGTCAACTTGTTCCTCCTGAACTTGTAGGAAAAATTATTGCAAACAAACTTGCAGGTGAAGAATGCAAAAACGGTTACGTTCTTGACGGATATCCAAGAAGTTTGGAACAAGCAAAAATGCTTGATGAAATAAACGCAAATGTTGATAAAGAAGAAGCTTCTTTCAAGGCAATTTATTTTGATATTGATACCCAAATTCTTATAGAAAGAATTGTTTATCGCGAATCTTGCCCTAAATGCGGAGAAATTTATAACAAGAAATTTAAACCAACTAAAGTTGAAGGTAAGTGCGATAATTGCGGTTCTGATTTGAAAACTCGTGCAGATGATAACGAAGAAACTGCAAAATTACGTTTTGAAACATATTTTAGAGAAACTGCACCTCTTATTCAGTTCTATGAAGATAAAGGTGTGCTTCACAAAATTGACGCAAATGGTTCTATAGATGAAGTTTGGGAAAGACTTTTAAAAATAATTAATGCGTAAAAGTTGATGTATAAAAATAAGTTGGGTTTTATCCCAACTTATTTTTTTGTCTTTATAAATCTACATAGATTTTCTGTCGGCAATTTCTTCCATCTTGTGATCAGCCAATCTTGTATCGCCCTTAACTCTTGAATAAGAAAGATATCCGTTCATTCTATCAATTTTTGTAAGGTTTCTGCTTCCGCATTTAGGACAAACATCCATATTCAATTCTTCGTGTCCACAATCATCGCAGTAAGAAAGTGAAAGGTTTACACCTTCATAGAATCCCATATCCATTGCTCTGTGTACAAGAGTAGAAATAGCTTCTGTGTTATAATCAAGCGGATATTTTACGTATTGGATTTTGCCGCCGTTCATTAAATCCCAGAAACGTTTTTCGCAATCTTGTTTCTCAATAGGTGTAATATCTTCGCTAACGTGGCAGTGGAAACTGTTTGAAACATATCCTCTGTCAGAAACATTTGCAACAACGCCATATTTTTTACGGAATTGTTTTACTTGTAAACCACAAAGATTTTCAGCAGGAGTTCCGTATAACGCGTATAAATAACCATCTTCTTCTTTAAATTCATTAACTTTTTTGTTAATGTATTCCATAACTTCAATTGCAAATTGACCGTCCTCAACGAGGGATTTGCCATTGTGCAATTCTTGCAATTCGTTCAATGCAGTGATACCAAATGAAGCTGTTGCAGATTTCAGAAGCGGTTTGATTTTGTCATGAATACCTAAATGACCGCCCAAGAAACCACCTTCGCAATAAGCTAACGGGTTAACAGAAGCTTTCATTTCTCCAAGATATTCATAAGTTCTTATGTGGAGTTTTCTGATTAATTCCATATAGTAATCAAGAACTTCATAAAAATCTTTGCTTTCTTTTTTAGCCTTAGCGTAAATCATTGGTAAGTGTAAGCTGATTGCTCCAATGTTAAAACGACCTACAAAAATAGGTGTATCGTTTTCGTCAGCAGGCTTCATTCCGCCTCTTTCAAACCAAGGTGATAAGAATGCTCTGCAACCCATCGGAGAAACAACTTTTCCGTATTTTTTATACATTGAAGCAACATAACCTTCGCCGGAAAGTGATAACCAATCCGGATACATTGCTTTTTTAGAACATTCAATGCCGGCTTCGTATAAATCGTGGCTGATTTTGCCTTCTCCGTGGATGTTTTCATCGTATAAGAAAACTATTTTAGGGAAAAGAACCGGCTTCTTGCATTCTTTCTTGCCTTGTCCGTTCATGCGAATTTTTAACATTGCTAATGTTGCCATCTTTTCGTATTCTTCTGTGCCAAGACCAGCAGTTACAGTGATGAACGGATAGTCACCACGTGATGATGCAACTGTGTTGAATTTGTATTCCCAACCTTGGAATCCTTGTTCAAAATCTTTTTGAACATCAGCCATAGCAGCTTCTCTAGCTTTTTCAAAGGACAAACCTAAGCATAAATATTTATTATTTTGTCTTTCAAATGTTTTAGCAGCATAAGGTGCTAAAATCTTATCAACTTCGGCAACCGTAAAACCGCCGTATTGTTGGCTTGCCGCAGCCATTACAATATCGCCGATTACGTCAAATGCTACGTCAAGTGATTTTGGCTCATTGTACCAAAGGTTACCCATTTCAAATCCGCCCTTAAGTACGGATGCAACGTCGAATAAACAACAGTTCATTGTGTCGCGTCTTGCTGACATATCGTGGATATAAATATATCCGTCTCTTATTGCCTGAAGTTCATCTACTGTTAAAAAGAACTTTTTGTACAATTCCTTATTCAATTCGTTGAAAATCAAAGAACGTTTTGTTGACACAAGAGTTGAGTCAGCGTTTGAGTTTTCTTTGTCTCCAATGTACATAATTCTTTGAGATTCTTGATAAACTTTGTCCAACATGTGTACAAAATCCTGTTTGTAGTTTCTGTAGTTTCTGTAGCTGTGTGCAACATTCGGATTGATATGTTCAAGAGCACCTTCAACCAAATTATGCATATCAGCTATAGTAACTTCTGATTTGTCCATTCTAATAATATTATTATCTACAAACTCACAAATTTCTTTCAATGCCGCTTCTGATAAATCAACTAACATTCTTGTGGCTGATTTTTTTACCGCATTTATAATTTTATTGTTATCAAATTCTTCTTTAGTGCCATCTTTTTTGATTACATAAATACACTTAGTTTTAATTGGAGTTATTTGGGCTGTTTTTGGCAGTTCATTCAGCTTTGAAACAGGTGAAACTGTCGTACCTTTTATCACATCAGTCGCAACC
>CAZCZF010000118.1:0-2920 GCA_964503025.1 uncultured Vampirovibrio sp.
CAATAACTAATCAATTTTTTAAAGAAAAAATTTATACTTTTTTGAAAGATAATAAAATTATGGAGTTTAAAGAATGAAAAAAATATTTTTATTGTCTTTATTGTTATTAATGCCTTTTATGTTGTCGGGGTGTGTTTCTTCCGAGTATGCAAGCAATCTTGAATATAAAATCGAAGAATTAGAAGAAGAAATAACCGACTTAAAATCTGAAAACGAGGAATTAAAAGAAAAATTGAAAGATATACAAGCGGTGGCGGTTTTAAGAGATGAAGATTATAATGATCTACTTGATGAAATTGAGCAAAAAAGTTTGTATTAGGGTTGCCTTGAAATGGTTAGATTTTTTTGCATTTCTACGTTTTTGTGCCATTTTGTCGTAAAATCATTAGAGTTAGGTTTGTTTTTCCATTGTTGAGCTATGTACTCATAATTTACGCAAAATTCGGGATTTACTCCGCCAACTCTTTCGTTATTACCGTTTATTAGATATAAATCAACCCATTTATTAAAGTGAGGGTTAAAATATTTGTCTAAAGGGTAGGAATTTGGCGGACATTTTTTCATATATTCGATCCAATTCCATATATATTCATTAGTCATACAGGTAGCTAAAATAAATAAGTCGTTATCTACATTCGTATATAATGGTACATAGTCATTAAGCTCTTTGTGTCTTTCGTATAGGTTTTTTATTATGTGCAATTTTTCGTTAGTGCTTAATATTATCATTAAATAATCCTCCTAAACTTGCCTAAGTTTATTAATCGTCTTAGGTTTTTAGTTCCGCCGTTTTTTTGGAATATTTCCCATTCTCTATCAGTCATTGAGATTGTGTGGTTTTTTGATAGTTCGCTTTGTTCTTTGTTTGGGTGCTTTGTTCCTTTTGGTCTGCCTGCTCCTGCTCTTGCTCCGCCGTGCGTGTTTTTATTTTCCATTATTTACGCTCCTTTAAAATCTCATTTATGAGCTTTTTAATATTTTTTAATTCATCAGTTGTCATTAGGCTATAAATTGCTTTTTGGGTTAATTTTTCAACCGTGGTGGTTAAAAAAATGTTCATTATTTCTCCTTTTATTGTAGTTTAGCATAAAATTTTGTTGTTTTATTCTTTGTTCCTTTCTTGATATTTTTGTTCTGCAATTTTTAAAGCTTCTTGAAATTCTGCTTGAAATTTTGCAAAAAGTTCTTTGTCTGAAAATTGTATTTTTAAATTGCCGTTTTTATAATGTGTAACTTTGCAACCGCTAAAAATAAAAGTTTCGCCGTTTTCTGATAGTTTATAAAGCTTTTGTCTGATTTCGTGGTTTACGGGTTCTGTATGGTCTAATAACCATATACAATTTAAAATAAGTATTACTTTTTTGTAGTGAGTTCTTGTTTCTGCGTATGTCATATTATTAAATGTATAATATTTGCTATTGTTGCCGTATGGGAAATGTCGACAAGCAGAAAAGAAAAAATCTTTTATAGTTATATTTTTTATATCTTCCGCCAATTTTTCAATAGTTCTTTTTTCTTCGGTTGAATTAATCGGGGTTAGTTGGTTTTGTCCGTATATCTCGTTTAATGCCTCATAAGTTTTATGCTCTACGTTGTCAGTGTTTTCTATTCTTATATCAAGATAAAAAATTTCATTCCTTTTACTTCCGCTACATTCGTATGGTTTATGAATTTCGTGGAGTTTTTCGAGCAGTTCTATCGAGTTTTTTTGTTGGTTTAATATTGTTGTTACTTCGTTTTCAAACATCAAGAACAGCTATTTGTTGTATTTTAGCCCCTGAAAACTTTAAATACAATAGAAAAAGTTGCTAAATATCTTGGCAAAAGATTATATTATCTTTTGTTTAGAATGCGCAAGCTGGCATGAAGTCTGAAAAGGCTTGCAGATGTGCAATGCTTCGGCATACGTAACACTACGATACCGAAATTCAAATAATTACATACTCAAAGTTTTTCGTTATATATCATTTAGATTAATTTTTCTTAAGTTGTGTAATTTGGCATATGGAGTGATTTAGAAGTTTGTTAAAAAGAAATTTTTAATATAAAACAAATGCTTGCATTTTTTTTTTTAGCAGGTTATATTAGTGAATGTCAGCTTGGCAAGGGAGCGTAGCTCAGTCTGGTTAGAGCGCATGCCTGTCACGCATGAGGTCGCGAGTTCGAGCCTCGTCGTTCCCGCCATTTAAATTAAGAGCCTTTCAAGAGGCTCTTTTTTTGTAGTGTGTCAGGAAATTTGACTGTATTTTAATGTCCAGTGTATTTGTATTTTAATGTCCAGTTTGGGTGTATAGCATCAGGGATTTTGACATAAAGTATTGCGAGTTTGACATGTAAGTCGGAAGAATTTAAAAATTTTGCCAAATATATAGAAACAGGACATTTGATATTAGAAAATTTAATAAAAAGCTAAATAAACAGGCGATTACAGCCTGTTTTTTAGTGTAGAGATGGGACGGACTATTTTTGCACAAATGTCCGTTTTCTTGCACAGAATTGCATTAAATTTCGTCACACCTAAATTATTTCAGGAGCTTTTCCCCACAACACCTAAACTTCCCCGAATGCAATAAAGTGCAAAATAGTGCAATTTTATTTTTGCTCACAAATTGATATATGCGAAATCATCTCTGAGATGACATAATAATTAATTTTTCCTTAAATTTTTATTCTAGTTGTTAAGAAAGTGCTATTATACGAAAGTAGATTGGGGGAATGGGAAATGGCAAAAAACAAACTTTCTATTTATTTAATCAAAGAAGGGATTCTTGAAAATAGTGATATTTTCAAGAATGAATTGACGGCATTGCAAGAGTTTAACGAAAATAAAATTGCTTACTATGTAAGGAGTAATTCTCATCAGCCGACATGGTTAAATAATTTTTTTGACATTACAGATGCTACACTTTTCCAAGCTAAT
>CAZCZF010000119.1:0-2874 GCA_964503025.1 uncultured Vampirovibrio sp.
CGAATTAACAAGTTTATTTCGTCTTCCTTATTCTGTTGTCAAGGTGCTATACCTGTCGCTCGCTTCGTAAGCTTTATACTTTTCAATTTTTCTTTACTTCATTTGCTATTTATAAAAATAAAGGGTTTTAATTTATGTCAACCGACTGAATACTCAATTCCTCAATCTGCGCCTTGCGCTTGGTTAACCCAGGAGGTTTCCTCTCCAACTATTTCATCTTATATCATCAATTTTGAATGTCAACACTTTTGTTTTTGCTATTTACATTTCGTTACATTATATTTTCAACGATACAAGATTTTCAAAGTGCTAGTATTATATTTCGGCATTACAGTGGTGTCCTGCTGTACACATTGCGAACTTTTAAATCCGCTGATTCTTCCAGCCTCTGTTGGCACCGGTGTAAATCATTTCTTTACGCTCTGTTTGACAGCGCGTTCCTTCATTATAAATTGAAAAATTTTTAAAGTCAAGCGTTATTTTTTATACAAATTAACAATTCGTAATATTCCTAAAATATTGTATGAATTTTACCTTGCTCATTTATTGTTATAGTATAATAATTGCCATTATTATCATACGGTATTTCTATCAAAGGAGCTTTTTTACCATCCTCTCTGGTATATGTTTGTACCATTACGGAATCACGCAATGCATTTGTTATTGTCTTCATTAACAAATTCAATTTTTCCATATATTTTTTTCTAATTTGATTAGAATAAATTTTACCATCAACAGATGGTTCAACCTCTGGCATAACATAACGTTCCAAGAATCTTAAATAACTATGAAGAGTAAACAAATCCTTACTTATTGATCCATTGCTATAAATATTCATTAATTTCAATTCTTTTCCATAATTAAGCTTATTTTCTTTTACATCCAAATATTCACACATATTTGGGTATGAGGCTTTCTTAGACTGAATTTCACTATAAATATTAATATTTTCATTCGATTGCAAACCTTCGGAACCATCGTTTCTCAAAATATTAAAAACCTTTAATATAACATTCAACGAATTTTTTAAAGTTTCTGTATCTGCTTTCAAATCAAAAGTACCATTGATATAATTTTTCTTTATGCCGGAAATTTCACAACAATTCCGCATATGTATCAATTCTGTTATTGCTTCATCCGGAACATTAGCGTATACCAAAGAATTATATTCTTCAAAATTCAATATATTTGAAATTGTTTTATCAGAACTATATTGTTCAAGAGCTTTTATAGATAAAACATCATTGGACAACAATCTCATTAGAGATAGTTTTTCACCTTCGGATTTTTGTTCAAACAATTTATAAGCCGATGCTATTGCAGATAATGATTGAGAATATTTTTTATTTATTGTCTGCAATGCGTACTTCTGCATAGCTTTGCAACGTTCGTCTTCATTAATGGAATTTAAAAATTCATCGACATTCTTTCTCTGTGTTTCATCCAATAATAAGTAAGCATCCTTTATATTTTGTCTTAATTGAATGTTTTTTGGCACAGATATATTAGTTACAGCTGCAGTTACTTCTTTAGTTTTCGGTAATATTGCAATTTTTTCTTTTGAATAGGAATCATATCGAGAAACAATATTTTCCAATTCTTTTATATCATTACAACCTTCAAGCTCTTTGACAATAGACTCTGCAACAAAAGAATTTGCAAACTCTTTATTTTCTTTATCATAAGAAACCCCTTTGTTGTTTACTCCGCAGAACTTATTATATAAAGATATTAAAGAATTTTGATGTTCAACATCGAGCCTTAAGCGTTCAGCAAGATTTTTTACAGAAGCTTCCAACATTTTTTCATGTACACCTGCTTTACCAACATGTTTTAAGAATTTTTGTACCGACACCTTTTCTTGCATTGGCTTGGGAGAGCTTATGCAGCCCTTCGTTTGCTCTGAAGCAGATTTTGATTCAAAATTCACCTTATCATCTGTCTCCCTAACATTTTTCTTAACTCTTTCTTGAACCTCTTTTTCAAGTTTTTCTTCAGTTATTTCCTCAGCCTTGTCACCACCAGTCAGCAACTCTGTTATTTTCATCGCAGTCGCAGTTAGCATGCTTCCTAATGTAGCAAAAAATATTTTATTCTTTTTGGGATCTTTTATTATTGTGCTCAATTCAACAACATCTGTTGAGTACATTGTATTTGAAAGCAAGTTTTCTGACAAACTTTGTATCATCCTTTTTTGTATTGCTTTTTGATTTGCAGAAAAAACTAAATTCTTTTGTGGGGTATTAAAACGATCTTTACTTAGAGAAATAATATTCATAAAACCTTCCTGACTTACATACTGTTTACAGAAAACCCATAAAAATATTTTTTGCTATTTTACATATTTATTCATCTTTGTTAATATATAAACTTGGAGGGCAATTTGGAAAGTTTAGCAGAATTTATAATAAAAAAACGTGAAAACATTGGTTTATCAATACAAGGACTTGCAAAAAAAACTAATATTAAATTAGAAATTTTGGAAGATATTGAAGCTGGAAAAGAGCTTTTTCTCTCGGTAACACAAAGACAACAGCTCGCAAGGATTCTAAAATGTTCACCCAAAGATTTAAAAGAGCTTGAGAGAAGCTATGAATTTGAAATCGTTTCTCAAGACACAGTAGATGAATTAAAGTCCCGTATACTAAAAAGAGAAACAAATTTAAGATGTCCATTATGTGGTGAGCCACTTGTTACACGCATAGCAAAGATGTACGATCTTGAAGATAATCTTATATTGCAACCAAAGGCGCATTGTGTAAAGTGCGTATTTCAAATCAAAGAATAATTTAATAAGACAGCCACAAAGAAGTAATTGCGATGAACAAGGTTTTATTGGTTCTGGTTGGGATTTGGTAAAGAACAGTACCGGAT
>CAZCZF010000120.1:0-2822 GCA_964503025.1 uncultured Vampirovibrio sp.
TTAGAATACATATAAATTTTAGAAATAGTTGAGGGAATTTTTTATATGAAAAAAGCTTTAATGATTGCATCAGTTCTTTTGATTGCTGTTATTTCTACAGCGTGCATTAATAATATTGCAGTACAAGAGCTTAACAATAAAGCAGCAGAATATATGCAAAAAGGTGATTATGAATCTGCGATGAATCGTTTGCAGGCAAGTCTCGACCTTGATGCTACGATGTACGAAACGTACTACAATCTTGGCGTAGCAGCTATTAATGCTGAAAAATATGAGAAGGCAATCGAAGCCCTTGAAGGCGGAATTAAAATAAAACCGGATTTTGCAGATTTCTATTATTCTTTAGGAGTTGCTCAATCTAATTTTGCAGAAGAATTAAGCGAAGTTGATGACAATGACAACGAAACTGCCACCGAAAAAGAAGAAATTTCTAAAGACAACCTTGCAAAGATTGCAGAGCTTAAAAAAGCGTCTGTAGAAAATCTTACAAAATATTTAGAAATGAAGCCCGATGCAGAAGAAAAAGCTACCATAGAAGAATTGATAAAAGAAAACACGGAAGCGATTGCTGAATAATGTTTACGTCACCATCACAAATCTTATGTACCATTTTTGGAGTTAATATATACTACTACGGGATAATAATGGCTATTGCTATTTCAGTAGGAGTGCTTGTTTCAGATTGGCTCGGAACAAAATATTTCGGCTTAAAGAAAGAAACAATAATTGATTTAGCACCATACATAATTATTTTTGGAATCTTGGGTGCAAGAATGTATTATTGCGCTTTGAACTATGATTTTTATTTAAGATTCCCTACTGAAATTATTGCAATTCGACATGGCGGAATTTCAATCCACGGAGCAATTTTTGGTGGAGCTTTTGGATTGTGGTTGTTTTCAACCAGACATAAGCTCAACTTTATAAAACTATGTGATGTATCAGCAATAGGTTTGTCTATCGCTCAAGCTATCGGACGTTGGGGAAATTTCTTTAATTCAGAAGCTTTTGGTGGTCCGACAAATTTGCCTTGGAAATTATACATCGCACCGCAATACAGACCTGTTCCTTTCCAAGATTACCAATATTTCCATCCTGCATTTTTGTATGAAAGTGTTTTGGATATCTTTGTTTTTGCAATACTTATCACGCTTGTTAAAAAAGGAATGGCAAAAAAAGATGGCGACATTGCTCTAATATATTTAATTTTATATTCAGTTGTTCGCATCTTTGTAGAATCATTCCGACTAGATAGCGTTAGATATATTTTCGGCATTCCGGTTGCAATATTGGTGTCGATAGGTATAATATTGGTAGCTATTGTTCTCTTTTGGCGAAAAAGAAAGGTTATTAAATAAATAAATGAAAGCAGTTTTATTTTACGGTCCACAGGATATTAGATATGAAGAAACCAGAATTAAGCCATTGGAAAAGGGTGAAATTTTGGTAAAAGTAGAAGCGGCATTAACTTGCGGAACAGATGTAAAAACCTTTAGACGCGGTCATCCGGTACTTATCAAAAACATCCCGTCCGGCTTTGGTCATGAATTTGCGGGAATTGTTGAAAAAGTGGGAGCCAACGTTCAGAATGTAAAAATTGGAGACAGAGTTGTTTGTGCAAATTCGGCTCCTTGCGGAGAGTGTTTTTTCTGCAAAAAAGGAGAATACAATCTTTGTGAGAATTTGAATCTTCTAAATGGTGCTTATGCAGAATATATTGTCGTTCCGGAAAGAATCGTCAGAAAAAACACATTGATTTTACCTCCGAGCTTACCTTTTGAAAAAGCAGCTTTTTCAGAACCGCTTGCCAATGTCGTACACGGTGTTGAAAGAACAGAAATAAAAGCGGGACAAAGTGTCGGTATTATCGGAATCGGTCCTATCGGGCTTATGTTTGCAAGACTTTGCAAACTCAAAGGTGCAAGAGTAATTGTAGCAGGCAGAAATCCTATTAAACTTAAGCTTGCGGAAGAATTTGCTCACGTGGATGAGATTGTCGATTTGAAAAAATATTCTAACCCACAAACTATTTTTAAAGATTTTTCAGATGAAAAGAAAGGACTTGATGTTGCAATTGAATGCGTTGGTATGCCTGAAATTTGGGAACTAATCTTCTCTTGCGTTCGCCCTGGTGGTACAGTTCATTTCTTTGGTGGCTGCAAATCAGGCTCAAAAGTAAATCTTGATACAACAAAAATGCATTATGGTGACATAAAGTTAATGAGCGTATTCCACCACACTCCAAAATATTTCCGCCAAGCACTTGATTTGATTGCTTCAGGAGAAGTTGAAGTTGAAAAACTTATAACTACAGAACTTCCTTTGGATAAAGTTGAGTACGCAATGGAACAACATATTGCAGGAAATGCAATTAAATTTTTGATAAAACCATAGTACAAAAAATATTATTAAGAAAGAACTGTCGGATATTTTTCGACAGTTCTTTCTTATATCATTAATCTAACAAGTCTCTATCTCTGCGATCACCAAAATCATGTTGCATAGTGTAATCTTGACATGGTCTACTACCACAGCCACCACCAGTATGTGCGTTAGAAGAATAGCCAAATTTGCCATTATCTAGTTTTATTGCATCATCTGGTTTAACTAGCGGAAGTCCGCATTTTTGGTCTATATCGTTATAATCAGGGTCGGAACAGTCATAATCAGGTGTTGGTTTCACTATTGGTTCCGGAGTCGGTTCTGGAGTTGATTCTTGTTCTGTAGCAGAAAATGCACGCACAGTCATCGTAAATCTATCTGGTTTAGTGCATTCGTCTGATGCAAAACAATTCGGTCCTTTTGTTCCGTTTACATCAATC
>CAZCZF010000121.1:0-2706 GCA_964503025.1 uncultured Vampirovibrio sp.
ATATAATATCATAAACAAAGATTTGAGATTAAATTTGTTTATGAGAGAATGTAAATATGAAAATATCAGGCATTACAAAAAATTTACCATCTAAAAATAACGGCTATGGTTTGCGCACAGTCAAAAATATTACGACTAAAACAAAAAATACAATTAAACAAAATGAATTTATGAAAACTCCGCTAAAATATTCAGCGATAGGCTTTATGTTACCAATACCATTAGCATCGCCAATTGGTTTCGCTGTTGGTTTGGGAGTTGCTGCGATTAAGAAGTTTGTAAAGAATAAAAATCTTCATAAAGCTTAATATTGAGATTTACAAAATCATGTATTTTTGTTATAATTACACTAGATAGTTTCTTAAAAAAGAACGGTCATTATATCCGTTCTTTTTTCATTTATAAAGAGGGTATTCCCCAAAGTAGGACTACAAGATTTAGGAAAGGAGTGTTATGAAACAGGAAGTAAACAGACTTGAGATACTGGAAAAAATTACACCGCTTATTGAAAACACTGCCGTAAGATTTAATCTTATACCTATTGAAATCGAGTTTGTAAAGGAAAATCACAGATGGTATTTGCGAATTTTTCTTTATTCTTATGAAAAAGATATTACACTTGATGATTGTGAAAATGTGACAAGAAGTCTTAACGATTTCCTTGATGAACTTATCCCTGTAAAGTATTATTTAGAAGTTTCTTCACCCGGACTAGAAAGAAAATTCAAGTCAAATAAAGAATTTTTGATATTCAAAGGAAGAAGAATAAGCCTCAAACTCAGAACACCATTGGAAGGTGAAAGTGAAAAAATATTCAAAGGCGAAATCCTAGACTGGGATGACATTGAAGGATTGAAGTTCTTACGTTTTGATGATGGCGAAGAGCTACAAATTCCAAAAGAGAATATTCAATCTGCAAAGTTATACATTGATTGACAAGTTAATAAGTAAATAGGTGAATAAGTAAATAAGTTGTTAAAGGAGAATAATGTATCATAAAGATTTGGAAGCTTGGAAATTATCTATAGAATTGGTAGGTGATATATACAAAATCACAAAGCAATTTCCGCAGTCTGAAATTTACGGTTTAACAAATCAAATGCGAAGATGTGCAGTTTCAATTCCGTCGAATTTAGCAGAAGGAGCCGCCAGAGCTTCTCAAAAAGAAACTCTCCATTTTATTGATATAGCAATAGGATCTTTGGCAGAATTGGAAACTCAATTGATTATTGCTCAAAATCTAAACTATATTTCTACGTCATCTGATATTATTGAAAAAATAAAACAAGTAAATGCGCTTTATATTGGACTACAAAAATATTTAGCACAATCAAAATTTAAAAGTTAAGTATAACAACTTATTCACTTATTAACTTATTAACATATTCACTAAAAAAAAGGAGACATAAAACATGATTAAAATTGGAACAGCATTATTTGAAGCTTGCGAAGAGCTTGAAAGAGAGCGCGGAATATCAAAAGAAGTTTTGATAGCATCTCTTTGTGACGCAATGGTAGCAGCTTATAAAAAACACATGCATGTTAAAGAAGCAGCTAATATTGAAGCAATCTTAGATGAACAAACCGGCGAAATCGGCGTATTTTCTACCAAAGTTGTTGTAAAAGATGTTGAAGACCCTGAATTGCAAATTTCATTGGAAGATGCACAAGAGATTGATGATGAAGTTGAAGTAGATGACGAAGTTAAGATTGAAGTAACTCCTGAACAATTCGGACGAATTGCTGCTCAGTCTGCAAAACAAGTTATTACACAACGTATCAGAGACGCTGAAAGAAACAATATTTTAAACGAATTCCTTGAAAAGAAAGGAACTTTAACAACTGGTATTATCCAAAGAGTTGAAAACAGAAACGTTATTGTAAACATTGGTAAAACTGATGCTATAATGCCACAGAAAGAACAAATCCCTCGTGAATACTACAAACCGGGTAACAGAATCAGAGTATTTGTTCTTAATGTTAAAGAAACAAACAGACTTCCACAAGTTATTGTTTCTCACGCACATCCTGAAATCGTTAGAGAACTTTTTGAACTTGAAGTTCCTGAAATTGAAGACGGAATTGTAGAAATTAAATCAATTTCTAGAGAAGCAGGATTCAGAACCAAAATTGCGGTTTGGTCAAACGACCCTGAAGTTGATTCTGTTGGAGCATGTATCGGACCTAGAGGTTCAAGAATCCAAACTATTGTTGGTGAATTGAAAAACGAAAAAATTGATATCGTAAGATGGTCACCGGATCCTGTTGAATATATCGTTAACGCAATTTCTCCTGCAAGAGTTGTTTCTGTTGATATTATGACTGATGATGAAGAAACAAAAGACGCATTGGTTGTAGTTCCTGATGATCAATTATCATTGGCTATCGGTAGAGAAGGTCAAAACGTAAGACTTGCTCACAGATTAACCGGATGGAAAATTGATATTAAGAGCATTTCTCAAATGGAACAAGATGAAGCTAACAGAACATCTAACTACAACTATTCTGAAGAAGAAATTGAAGAAGATGAACGTCCGGTAGATTCTGACGAAATCCAAGAAGAAATCGAAGAAGAAATGAATCAACAAGCTCTTGACGAAGAAGATATGACTCAAGAAGAAGTTGAAGAAGTTTCTGAAGAAGAATAATAAAGCTAAAAAAGGTCGGATTAAAAAATCCGACCTTTTTATAATTTTAACATTATTG
>CAZCZF010000122.1:0-2697 GCA_964503025.1 uncultured Vampirovibrio sp.
GCGGTGAGTGGCTAGTGACAAGGTACGGAAATTCATGGGTGAAAACATTGTTTTTATGTTGGATTTTAGGTGGTTTTGGAGCCCACAATTTCTACAACAACAAAAACGGTATTGCAGTTGCTCAAATATTTACCTTAGGCGGTTTTTTATGTATTTGGCCAACCATTGAATGGATTATGATTCTGTGTGACGGCTATACCGACAGCAACGGTTTGAAACTTAGCAGAAAACCAACCAAGGGCGGAACAGCTGCTTTATGTGCCTTAGGTTTTCTTGGTTTTGCGGGATTGCATAGATTCTACACAAAACATGTAGCACTAGGTTGGCTACAACTATTTACCTTTGGCGGTTTTTTTGTATGGACATTGATTGACTTGATTATGATTTTAGCGGGCAAGTTCCAAGACGCTGACGGCAACTATATCCGTTAGAGGTAGATTATGGCAGAAAAACAATGTCCCTTTTGTTGTGAAATAGTAGACTCTAATGCACAAAAATGCCCATTTTGCGGTGAATATCTTGATGTTGTATGTCCGTATTGTGGGGAAAGTGTTAGTTCTAAAGCAAAAATATGCCCCTATTGTTCTAGAGAACTAACACCAAGGATTGAAGAAGAACAAGCACCATGGGCAACAACCGCTTATGTATTGATGTTTTTCTATTGTGCAATATGTGTAGGTGTTTGCATGTGCATTTATGACACCTCACCTACAGGAATTCCAAATTCTACTATAGATGAAAAACTGAAAACAGAGGGGACTTGCTTTTCTATCTATTATTTCCTTTGATTTGCTCAATTGTTGCATGTTGCAAGAAACAAGGAATTAGCAAAGCGGTTATCTCAATGATGATTTCTGTTCTGTTTTGTTTCTTTGCAATTTTAGTAGTATTAGGAGCTGGTCTATGACAGAAGAACAAAACACAAAGCAATGCCCTTTTTGTGGTGGTGAAATATTTGAAAATGCTCAAAAATGCAGACATTGTGGTAAGTGGCTCAACGAACAAAAACAAGTTTGCCCATATTGCCTGAAAGAAATACCTCTAAATGCTAAGAAATGCTCTTATTGTGGCTCTGTTGTTAGTCGCAAAAAGAGTGAACTAGTGAAATTCATGACAATTCTACTCGACATTGTCATTGTTTTGCTTGGTGTAGGTATTGAGGTTAGCTCTGACGGTAGCGGGTGGGGCTTTATCTTTGCGATAGTATTGGCACTAGGTGCATGGCTCTATTTCTTACCTACAGTCATAGCTGACGGAAAAATGCACAAACAAACAAATCTTATTTTCTTAGTGAATTTATTGTTTGGATATACCATTATCGGGTGGATTGGCGCTCTAGTATGGGCTTTGACAGATAGTGATTGCCAATTTTCTTTTTCAACCTTTTCGTCAATAATTGTCAGAAGGTCTAAAGGTATTCCGACACTTACAGGCACTCGGTTTTTTGGTAATTTTGCCATTAAACTATCCTTTCTATTTTTTGCTACACAAAGCACCACAAAGTAACGGACAATTTTTGTCGTTTTTGCGTGTTTATGTAATAATTAAGTAAATAAATAATTAAATAAGTACAAAAGAATTGTACAGCGTTTGAAATCAAAAGTCAAGCATTTGATATTTTATTTACAAATCTTCATACAAACGGAGTACAAAATTATGTCAAATTTAAGCGAAAGATTAAAACAAATCAGAAAAGTAAAAGACTTAACCCAACAGGAATTGGGGGAACTTTTAGACGTTTCAAAACAAGCAGTTGCCAATGTTGAAAGTGGACACAATAAACCTTCTATTGAATTCATAAGTAAACTAATTGAAAACTTAAATATCAATTCTAATTGGTTCTTGATTGGCAAAGGTAGCATGTTCAACGCACCAGAATTTAAGGAAGTTCAAGACGAACTTACTCTAAAAGTGGAAGCTATTTTAAGAAAAAATGGACTAATGAAGTGATTTTATTAGTTTTTCAAAAAGTTCTGTTCCGTACTTACTTCCGAAAGCAAGAATCAATGCGTGCAGAATTTTAACGAGTTCAATTTTTGTCATTTGCTTTACTCCTTTCTATAATAAGAAAGGCTAAAAGCGGAAAGGAATATTATGAAAAAGATTTTAATAATAACCTCTATCTTATTAACAACATTGATTATTCAATGCGTAAATGCTGAAACAGGTATAACGGAAATTGAATGTAGTATGAACACGCAAACAAAATATGCGTACAACAATCGAATAGTAAACGAATCAATTTATGTACAAAAGTTTAAAATTGACGACATAAATAAACAATTACTGATTTATTCAACAGGCAGAGAAGCACCGATTGGTGGTTATAATCAGATTTTTAACAAAGACGAAATTGTTATTCAAGGTGCAAAACCAGACGATAAAACAACATTAGGTTTGAAAATTGACCGCAGAAGTGGCACTATTTTTATGAAAAACACAGAAGCTAATAAATGGTGGGGGGATATTATAACAACATATCACGGAACTTGCGGTAAATTGGAAGGACAAAAGTTCTAATACAACCGTAATACACGTGTATAAAATTCTGAATACGTGCGTATAAATTGCGTATAAAAATTTTTATACGTGGTGTATCAAAATTTTATACCATAACATAACATTACATAACAGGACATAACATGCTTAATTATTCTTTTTGTGATATTATCTTTTTATGAAATCCGCAGTCGTATA
>CAZCZF010000123.1:0-2627 GCA_964503025.1 uncultured Vampirovibrio sp.
TTTCTATACTTTATAAAGTAATTATAACATGTTTTATAGTACAATAATAATATGAAAGGTATTATTTTTGATTTTAACGGAACGCTATATTGGGATTCACAGCTTCATTACGATGCTTGGAAAGAATATTCCGCAATTTTGAGAGGAACGGCTTTTTCTACTGAAGAAATGCGCGATAAAATGTTTGGTCACACAAATGCAGACATTATTGAATATGCTATTGGACGTAAACCTACTGATGAGATGGTAGAAAAATACGGAAAAGAAAAAGAAGCGTTATATCGCAAAAGATGTCTTTTGGATTTAGAGAACTTCAAACTTGCTCCCGGGGCAATTGAGTTTTTAGACTATCTTAAAGAAAAAAATATTCCAAGAACAATTGCAACAATGTCAGAATGGGATAACGTTGAGTTTTACATAAAAGAATTTAACCTTGCAAGATGGTTTGATATTGACAAAATAGTTTACTCAGACGGAACAATCCCTGGAAAACCAGCACCTGACATATTCTTAATTGCAGCAAAAAAATTAGGTTTAAATCCGAAAGATTGCGTTGTTGTAGAAGATGCAATTGCGGGAATTAACGCTGCCAAATCCGCAGGTATTGGAAAAATATACGCAATAGATTCTCTTGAACCGATTGAATTTTATCAAAATATAGATGGTTTATCCGGAATTATTAAAAGTTTTGACGAATTTGACAGAAATATTTTCACATCTGCAACTTAAAAAATTACCAATTGAGAATGCGAAAAACTATTATTTTCTTATTTCGGTATTTATGATATAATCACTGGGAAGGATTAGTTATTAGGGGAGAGTGTATGAGTAAAATTCCTGTGGTATTAACTTTTGATAAAAGAATTATTCTTGGTGCGGCAGTTGCAATCCAGAGTCTTGTTGATACTGCAAAACCTGAAACATCTTATGATATATATGTTTATCATCCGGATATTGATGAAAAAACAATAAAAGAATTTGATAAAATCACTGAAGGAACAAATCATACTATAACATTTGAATATATTTCAAAAGAAAAATTTAAAAACGCTCCTATTAACAAAAACGGAAGTTGGACAGAAATCGTTTACTACAGACTCCTTATTCCTGAACTTTTGCCACAGTATGACAAAGTTATTTATTCCGATGTTGATGTTTTGTTTAAATGTGATTTGTCTGAACTTTATGAAACTGATATATCTAATTACGAATTAGCAGCGGTGAGAGCAGAAAAAAACACTCCAAATACAATTGGTCACAAATATTTCAAAGAAAATAAAAAAGATTACATTTTTTGGTCAGGATTAATGTTAATAAATTGTGATTATTTTAGAAAAGAAAATATTTTAGACAAACTAAAAGACAATTTAGCTAAACATTTTAGTGAACTTAAATTTTTCGATTTAGATTTGATTAATATCACTTGCCAAAATATTCTACCTTTGGATTTTAAATATTGTGTTTTGCAAGAAATTAATTATAACGATAAATTTGAAACATCAACATCTTATTTATATTTAAAAAATGTCTATACTTATGAAGAATTAGTTAGGGCAAAAAAACATCCTGCAATAATTCATTATGCAGGAAAACCCGGTAAGCCTTGGAGAAGAAAACATGTTCCTGAAGATTACAAAGAATACATGGATAAAATTCCAAAAAGTTTGAAAAGATTTACTTTCAGAGATATTAGAAAAAGATTATTTAATGAGGTATAAGTATGAAAAAAGCTGTTTTAATAACATTAACATATAATAAACTTGAAGAAGCAACAAAACCTTATTTAAAATCGTTGTATGAATTTACTGATGAAAATTTATTTGATTTAGTAATTGTAGACAACGCTTCTTCTGATGGAACAGTCGTATATTTAAGAGAATTTGCAAAAAATCATAATAACGTTAACATCATAGAAAATTTTGAGAATTTAGGATATTCAGGTGGAAATAATATCGGTTTGAGATACATAAAAGATATGGAATACGAATTTGTAGGATTACTCAATAACGATATTCTATTTACACCAAATTGGCTTGAAAATACTATTCAAATTTTTGAAAAAGATAATCAATTAGGGATGGTTTCTCCAAGAATTCAAATGGGTAAAGGCAAATTATGGGATATGAATCCTAAAAATTATCTGAAAAAGTACAACAAATACTTGAACCGTTTTAAAAAAGATTTTACGTACAGTTTAGAACCATTATTTTGCTGTGTTATTATCAAAAAAGAAGTTATAGATAATATTGGTTTAATGGATGAAAACTTCTCGCCTGCGTTTTGGGAAGATAATGACTATTGTTTAAGAACAATGTATGCAGGATATTCATTAGCACGTTCAAATAGAACATTTGTTTACCATAACCATGGAACTACAAGTTCCGCTGTTAAATCCGAAATTTTTGAAAGAAATAAACAATATTTCTTCAAGAAACATCCGCTTGGCAAGTGGATTTGGGAGCATAAAAGATCTAATATTTTAAAAGATATTAAACGATATATCTTAGAAAGTTTTGATTAAAAAAGTTTTAAACATTTTTGAAAAGTTTTCTACATTTTGTTTATTTTTTGTGTAGAAAACATGTTCAAAACTTTTAAGTTTTCTACAGGTTTCTACATCATTTTTG
>CAZCZF010000124.1:0-2591 GCA_964503025.1 uncultured Vampirovibrio sp.
GGGAATAAATACTATTTGTAAAGAAAGTTAAATAATAGGCAATTTTTTTTATTGTCATGTTTTATATAGTCTATAGTATTTAGGTGCAAGTGTGAAAAAAGAAAAGATTTCATTAAGTAAATTAAATAATCCTGCCGAAAAATTGCCAATAACATCTCCAATTCATCAGGAAAAGTTAGTATCAAAAGTCAATGCATTGACATTCAACTGCAATTCTAATTCCTTGGGAAACCCACAGAATAAGAATTTTAACAGCGATAAATCTTTTACGTTGAATTACAAACTCGTTGTTGATGAACTTGTAAAACTTGCCGGAGTACCGACCACAGCAGAATTTTATTCCAAGGTATATTCTCTTATCACACAACACATTGAATCCAATTTTATGGCTGTTGGTATTTATAAAGAAAAATCTCATTGTATAAATTTAAAACTAAAAGATAAACTTGGTAATTTTTATTCATCAAAGATTTTTTTGAAAGATACTGATAATCCGATTGTACAGGCATTTAATACTAAAGAAAATGTTTTTAAAGATGATGTTCAATTCTTAAAACTAGCTTATTTCAGAGATAATACGGTTGTGATTGTTCCAATGATTTCCGTAAACAAGTGCATCGGTGTGCTTATTGTAGAAGACAAGTATGCAAGACAAAATATTACACTGTACAATTTGATAGCTAATTTTGCAGCTCTGTACTCTCATAATTTTGAATTACTGGAACAAACCGAAGGGATTGTTAATACTGATACATTGACTCTTCTTTATAATCACAGAGGTTTTCAGGAGATACTATCAAATGAAATGCTACGAGCAGAGACTAACAAGCAAAAGCTTTCAGTAGTAATGATGGATATATGCAATATCACAAAAATTAACAGAGAACTGGGACATGCTAAAGGTGATGAGGTTATAAAAATTGTAGCAGAAAAAGTACGCCAAAATATGCGAGAAGGTGATATAGCCGGAAGATATGGCGGAGACGAAATTGCAATTATTCTTCCGAACACCACTGTTTCACAGGCAAAATACGTTGCAGAATATTTAACCTACTCTTTATCTTGCTGCTTTATAGATGATATCGGGCCGGTAAAGGTTTCTGTCGGAATTGCAACATATCCTGATTGTGCTGACGATAAAGAAAAACTCTTAATACTTGCAGAACAGGCAATGTACATTTCACAGGCAAAAGGATATAAAGACGGTATGTCTGCAATTATTAGTTCTGCGGATTTTAATTTCTGGGACGATGCCGCACTAAAATCTTATGCAGAAGTTATAGGAAAACGACACGCACAGCTAGGTGTTAATTTTGAAGAAGAATTGATATCTAAATTTAATACTGACCATGCGATTTCTGATGCCAGAATTTCCGAGATTGCGACATCGCTTGCAGGTGCAATTGATGCAAAAGACCCTTATACCAAAGGTCATTCAACCTCTGTTTCAAAATTCTCTGAAGCTCTTGCAAGAGCAATTAATTTGCCGGAAGAAGAAGTTGAACGTATAAAATTAGGTGCGCTTCTTCACGATGTCGGTAAAATTGGTATTCCTGAAACAGTTTTGAAAAAAGAAGGTCCTCTTTCTGATGATGAATGGGCAATTATGAAGCAACACCCGACAATAGGTACAGAAAAAGTCCTTATGCCAAATCCTTCTCTAAGAGACTTAATACCAATAGTAAAATATCACCATGAAAGAATCGACGGAAAAGGATATCCTGACGGTTTGAAAAATGGAGACATTCCTCTTGCCGCAAAAATTGTAGCAATAGCAGACACTTATCATGCCCTAATTAGCGACAGACCTTACAGACGAGGCATGGATATTGAAAAAGCAATTTCAATCTTAAAAGATGGCGCAGGTACACAATGGGATGAAGATTTAATTAGAACTTTTATTCAGATTGCACCGTCATTAGGAGTATAGAAAGTAAACTTACTTAGCATATTTCAAAAGTGTTTGAACTTTTGTTTGCATCATTTCTTCTACAATAAGCCATTTCCCGTCAGGTTGCTTTTGAAGAATCATATAAGTTTTTAGTTTATATGTTTCGCCAGACGGTTGACGGAGAGATGAAACTTTTACTCTGCCTGTAGAAATCGGGGTCGCGACAATACTAGTGTAGTTATTTGTATAGTGTCTGAGTTTTGCTCCGGCTTGTCCCAATTTCATTTGTTTTATATAAGTTGCCGTATCCGTGTTCACATCTTGAGTTGTACCATCAGGCTTAACTACTTGGCGAATAATTTTTGCAGATGGCGAATACATTTCCGTAATGGTCGGGCTATAATTATTTGCAGAATTAACATAATTATTAAAAAATCTAAGCGCCTCTTGGCTGTCATCTGCAAAAACAGAAATTGACATCAACATATATACAAAAAATGATAATAATATTTTTTTCATATTAACCTCTTATTTATATAACGAGTCTAGTGTAAAATTTGTTCAAATTTGATTATATATTAGGTAAATCGCCTTTTACATCGGCAATTTCATCAGAATCAAGGTTGAAAACTTTATGCAATGCTTCTATAGCTTTTTTTGCATCATCTTCTGATACAATACAGCTTATTTTAATTTCACT
>CAZCZF010000125.1:0-2561 GCA_964503025.1 uncultured Vampirovibrio sp.
TTTAATCTTCTGATTTGCCCCTTAACAAATATGTCACAAAAAATATCACACTTGAAACTAGCACAATTGTAGGACCTGTTGCAGTCAAAGCGTAGAACGATATAAGAAGTCCAGATATTCCTGAAAATATAGCAAAAATAAGTGTCCAAAGCGTGTATTGCCTGATATTTCGCGAAATATTTCTGCTTGAAGCAGCTGGTAAAATTAATAAAGAATTAATTATTAAAATTCCAACCCATCTGATAGAAATCATAACGATTACTGCCACCAAAACTATAAATAAGTCTTCAATAAGCCTAACTTTTATTCCTTTGCTCTTCGCTAGCGAACTGTTTATGCTTATCGCAAACAATTTGTTAAAAAGGAAATACCAAAATGCTAGCACCACAAAAGCAATTCCTATAAGCAAATAAATTTCTTCTGGCACTATGCTTAAAATATCTCCAATCAAATAACTTGAAAACTTGTTAAAATTACCGTTATACGATAAAATTACAAGTCCGAAGTGCCAATGCCGTAGATGAAAAAACGCTTATTATAGTATCTCTTGAAGTTATTTTTAAATCTTTAATTCTATTTAATAAAAGTGCAAATAAAATTCCAAAAACCACCATAGATACAGTCGGATTACTAACGCCTAAAAGTGCACCAATTGCGATTCCGGTAAGTGCTGAATGTCCTAATGCATCTGAGAAAAATGCAAGTTTGTTATTTACAATCATTGTTCCAACCAATCCAAAAAGCGGTGTAATAATTAAAATTGCCCAAAAAGCATTTTGCATATATTCATATTCAAACATCACTTACACCTCCCCGAAAGTTTCTATAAACTTTTTACTTCTAAACACTTCATTTGGCGTGCCTTCTTCTTCAATAACTTGATTTAAAAGCACAACATAGTCAGAATATTCTTTTACATATTCAAAGTCGTGTGAAACTAAAATTATCGCCATATCGTTTTTTTCTTTTAACTCAAAAATTTTTTTGTAAAATTGTTCTTTTCCATTTTTATCAATTCCAGATATTGGTTCATCCAAAATTAATAAATCTGGTTTTGACATCATTGCCATTCCTAGCATAACCCTCTGAAGCTCGCCACCCGAAAGGCGATTCACTTTTCTATCAATTAAATTATCTGCGCCAAAATCTTTTAAATGCTCCTTGATTTTTTCATAAACTTTTTTACTCTTCATTAAAAATGTAGGCATATTTGATGAAAAACTAGCAACCATATCGTAAACTGTAATAGGTGAATTTTCCAAATCTAACTTTTGAGGAACATAACCAATTCTTATTTTCTTTTCTTCGTTATTTTTTGCCTTAAAAATAATTGTCCCTTCGTGTGGAATTTCTCCCAAAATTGCTTTAAGCAAAGTAGATTTGCCAGCTCCATTTGCTCCAATTATTGTAGTTAATTTTCCGCAATGAATGTGAATATTAACATCTTTCAAAATTTGTTTCGAGCCTCTTTTTACGCTTATATTAGATATTTTTGTACAGCAAAAGCCACAACTATTATTCATTCTTTTAATACCTCCTGTATCAATTTATTAAACGACTAATCCTTACTTAAAGCATCTTTTAAGATACTTAAATTTTCACGCATAATTCTTTCATATTCGTCTTTTTCAAGACTTCCACTAACAATTGGATCTAATGTATAAACTGGTATTCCAGTTTCTTTTGAAATGACATTTGCAGCCGTTTTTTCATATTGCGGTTCAACAAAAATCGCAACAGCAGAAGTTTCTTTTATCTTTTCAATAATCTGTGCAACTTGTCCCGCACTAGGACTTGTGCCTGGTTCATTTTCTATTACAGCAACAATATTCAAATCATATTCATCAGCAAAATAATCAAAAGCTTCATGAAAAGTCACAATGTTCTTATTTTCAACTGATTTCAAAGCATCATGCATTTCTTGATTTAAGCTCTCAAGTTTTTTTATGTAATTTTCTGCGTTGGCTAAATATCTTTCTGCATTTATTGAATCAATTTCAGCAAGCGACTTGGCAATATTTTCAACTTGCTTTATATATAAATTTACGCTTACCCAAATGTGAGCATTTTCCTCTTCGTCATGATGATGTTCGTGAGAGCTTAGCACATGAGAATCTTCAGCATGTTCATGAGAGCTAGCCTCCTCATTTTCAAAAATTCCATCACTAGAATTTATAATCTTTAAATCTGAAGACGACACCATAACTTTATTTAAAAACGATTCCATGCCACCACCATTAATTATAAAAACATCAGATTTTTCAAGTTTATTCATATCCTTTGTACTAAGTTGATAATCATGCAGGCAACCAACTTGCACATCTGTCATATTGTCTAACGTTACTCCTTCAACTCCATCCACAATGTTACTTGTTGCAATGTAAATTGGGTAAAAAGAAGTTACAATATTAAATTTATCTTCATCAATATTAGTAGTCTGCACACTGCAACCACTAAAACATATGCAAGATATAACAAGTAAAAGTATCAATAACTTTTTCAACATAATCCCTCCAAAACTGATAAAATTATACCATATTCTGTTAACTTATTCAAGAAAA
>CAZCZF010000126.1:0-2494 GCA_964503025.1 uncultured Vampirovibrio sp.
GACATGGTTAAATAATTTTTTTGACATTACAGATGCTACACTTTTCCAAGCTAATATGATAGGTTTTCTGAAATTGTGAAGTTTGAAACCTTTAGCGTGGCTGATTTGAAACAGATTTTTGATAGTCTTTCAGAAATTCTGTTTACGACCGAAAGCATTGAATACATCCACCCAAAATACAATCGCTTCAGACAAATCGTCCAACTTATTAATCAGCTTGAAACCTATGCAAAAGACAACGGAATAACCGAATACACGCTTGAGACAATTAGAGGGCTATTATGAATATTGAGAAATTAGCAAAACGCCTGAGGAAATTTACACTTGATGAAATCGAAATGATAGCTGAGGCGGACGTTAAAATGGAGCTTGAGCACCTTTTAAACGAGGGTAAAATAGCATTTGAACAGGGTTTATATAAATATGTTGAAAAAGCCGAAATAATCGATTATGCGATATTTTCTGCAGAAAATTTAACCGACAAGCCTTTGAATTTTGAAACAGCTGTCAAATACTTTTTAGAAAAATATGCCAAAACCTCTTGCGCCAAAAGGACTTACGAAACTTATGAATCAATTTTCAGAATAAATATCCTACCGTTTTTTAGGGGCAAAATGGTGCAAGAAATAACAATAGAAGAGATAAAAGCTTTTTACGCAAGCTGTAAAACTCGCAACTTGGGACACCGAAGGTTGAAAAACACATTAACACAACTCAATCAGCTTTTGAAATACTGCAAATCACAAGGATTGGTGTCAAAGTGCTGTAGTTTTCAGGTAAAAAGATTGAATAAAAAGAACCAATTTAGTATTGACCGAATAATTTTTGAGGAATAAAAATGAGTAAAATGAAATATTATAAACAAGCCGAAACCCTGTTTTTGCAAGACGGGTTAACCATTGACGAAATTTGTAAAAACTTGAACGTTTCGCGTCGCACGATTTTTTATTGGCGGGAAAAATATGAATGGGATAGAAAACGAGCGGAAAAACTTGCGACGAAAGAAAATTTCTCAAAAGAACTACAGAGTTTTGCTGAAAAACTGATGGTAAAAATCACAACCGATATGAACAACAAAAAGCCCGTAAACCAGTCGGAGTTTTATACCCTAACAAACCTGCTCAAATATCTACCAGACGTGGCAAAATTCGAACTCAAACAACAAACCCAAACCCCAAAACCAACCGGCCAACTCTCACCGGAATTTATTAAACAGATTGAAAAAGAGTTCTTTGGGATAGAATAATTATAAATATTTTGACAAATTATAAGCATTAGTGCCAAAAGCTAATGCTTGCCCTTCTAAGGTTTTAGGTGGATTGATTAAATCTAATGCTCCAGATATTCCATCACAAATAGCCTCAACCTGTCTTTTGTCTTGTTGAGGAACTGAAGCTACAATAAATTTAGACAAGGCAAATTTGAATGCCCAATCCCTAAAATCTTGAGCAAGTGCACTTTGATATTCAAAATTATCATATTGCCTATAATTCATACTACCATTATAACATATTTCCAGACTTTTCAAGTGTTTATAGGGGTTACAGAGGTTATAAAAATTAATATTTTTATGATAGGATAAAGAAAAAGGGGTGAAGTATGAGAAAATATCACTTTTTTAATGTTGAATATACAAATGCAGATATTCAAATTGCTATTAATGATTTAGACAACAACAAGTATTCAGATTGGTCAACAGAACAAACTGGAACTAAATACAATATAAAGTCTCCAAAGGGTAATTTATATGCACCTAAAAGAATTTTTGAGTGTTTAGCTAAAAATAAAAATTTAAAAGTATCTGCTAGTGATTTTGGTAGCACCGAACATCTAAGAAATAGATTAGAAGATGCGGGATTTATAGTTATACCTGAGGTTGATACACAGCAAAATAGATATAAGATTTGGTTAAAAAATAGGAAACAATTAAGTAAATCAACTTTTAAATCTTATACTGAAGGAATTTTAGGAAAGTTAAAATATATAATTGAAAATTCAGAAAACCCTATTGTAAAAGCACTAAATTACGATATGTATGAATATACTACCTGTCACGATTTCGACAATTTTGTAGAAAAAATTAAAGGGGAGCCTAATTATGATATTGCCAATAGAACTGGACAACCTCAAAGTGGCTGGTTATCCACTCCACTTAATCATTATCGAAAATTTTTAGAAGATACGCAGAATACCAACTTGGGAATTAATAATAATACTATTGAAATGCTTAGAGAAGAGTTGATTGTTTATTCTCAACAAAAAGGTCTTTCAATAAAGGAGACCTCTGCATATACGGCTGTTAAGAGAGATAAGAATATCGCAGAAATTCATCACATTCAGGCAAATAAATTTAGAGTAATGACGCAATATGATACCTTACCAGAATCTCTAAAAATGCACTTAAAAAGAATTCCTGATTCATATTTATGGAGTTTAAATGGTGAAATTTATGTGGATTCAAGAGAAAAATTAGATATTTTAATAAATATTATAA
>CAZCZF010000127.1:0-2368 GCA_964503025.1 uncultured Vampirovibrio sp.
ATTTTTATAATAATTTTTTTTTGTTCAAGAGATAAATTGGATAATAATTTTATTATTGCATTATCTTCTTCTTTATTTGAAACAACAGGGTCTTCGCCAAAATTAAATAAATACGTAAGAGGAACATGCAGATTTTCTGCAAGCTTAAACAAAACTTTTGAAGACGGAAAGCTATATCCTGTTTCAGTGCCTGATATCGTTTGAGATGAACAATCGCAAAGTTCTGCCAATTTTTCTTGAGTTAACCCCAATCTGGTACGATACTTTTTAACATTATCACCAAATTTTCTCATTGTTTCTTTTTCACTATAAATCATACTTAGAGCTTATACGATGTCATCGTACATCTCAACCGATTATACTTGTAGTTGTTACGACTGTATTTGTAAAGAAGTGTAACAATTTTTAACAAAACTCTAAAGTTTCTAAAAAATATGCCGTTATACAAAAAGTAGTTATTATTACAAACTTATATAGTTACTAGTAAGAAAGGAGTTCCTTATGGGATTAATTATCGGTTCAAAAAAATTTGTTATGTTGCAACAACCATCGCAACAGATCAAAAAAGCAGAAGAAGATGGTACAAAGCCTGACAGTAGTACAAATAATGAAACGCAAAGTTCGACCTCGGGGCAAACAGCAGAAAACGTAGAAAATGTGAATACACAAGCGTATCCTTGTACAATGGTTGAAGTGCACCGAGGCATAACAAGTCAGATAGGAAAAGATTTTTATTCGGAAACTTTAGCAAAAATAAAAGCTCCTCTGAAATCCGCCAAAGGCTACTTAAATAAACTTTATAATGAATCCTTGATGAATGTAGTTGGCGAAGCTCTTAAAGATGCACAATCAGGGAAAAAACCGGATTATGCTCAACTTGCTCAAGATGTAAAAAATAAAATTACAGAAACATTAGAAGCTTGTAATTATGCTCCTTTTCAACCTCAACAAAATTTGACTAATGAAAACGTAAATGGCAATGATTTGCCATCATCTAATGAAAAAGCAGAAGAGGATGCTACAACACCCGATGGTGGTGTAAATGTTGAAATGCAAAGTCCAACTATGGAGCCAAGACCAGAAACAACATCAGAGCCAACTATGGCGCCAATAGGCCTTCACTCACCTTTACACACTGCGATTTATAATGGTATAAAAACTCAGTTGGAAAATTTCTATTCGGAAACTTTAGCAAAAATAAAAGGTCCTCAAATACTCGCGAAAACAATATTCAATGCAATTTATGACAGAGCATTACACAATGTCGCTAACGAAGCTCTTGAAAGTGTAAAAGCTGGAAAAACACCGGATTATGCTCAGCTTGCTCAAGATGTAAAAAATAAAATCACAGAAACATTAGAAGCTTGTAATTATGATCCTGTTCAATATCAAAAGAATTTGATTGAGGAAAGTATGCAATCATTTGATGAAAAAATAGAAGAGGATGCTACAACATCAGATGGCAGTGTAAATAATGAAACGCAAAGCCCAACTATGGAGCCAATAGCCCCTCAGATATTATATTCACCAAAACACATTGAAGTTGCTAATGGTATAGAAACTCAGTTGGGAAATTTCTATTCAGAAACTTTAGCAAAAATAAAAGGTCCTCAAGAACTCGCTGAAAAATTATTCAAAGGACTTTATGACGGAGCATTACACAATGTAGCTAACGAAGCTCTTGAAAGTGTAAAAGCTGGAAAAACACCAGATTATGCTCAGCTCGCTCAAGACGTAAAAAATAAAATCACAGAAACATTAGAAGCTTGTAATTATGATCTTGTTCAATATCAAATGAATTTGATTGAGGAAAGTATGCAATCATTTGATGCATAGCAAGTAGAGAAACAGTTTTCTAAGGTGGGAAAATGCAACATTCCCACCTTTTTAATTGTTTTTTATCGGTCTAAATATGCAAACAAACCTGTCATCCTGAAAGTGTAGAAAATAAGGATGTAAATCCGTAATTTTCAAGCTGTTCAGGATCTGACCAAAATATAAGTATCACGTCAAGTTGGTAAGATCCTGAAATACGCCTTTTTTATTATCTCAACTACAAACACTATGTCTAATTTTGTCGGCTATTCAGGATGACGATGAAATAAGGGAATAAGAGGTTTTAAACAAACCCGTCATCCTGAAAGCGTAGAAAATAAGGATGTAAGTCCGTAATTTTCAAGCTGTTCAGGATCTGACCAAAATATTAGTAACACGCCAAGTTGGTAAGATCCTGAAATACGCCTTATTTATCATCTCAACCACAAACACTATGTCTAATTTTGTCGGCTATTCAGGATGACAATGAAATAAGGGAATAAGGGAATAAGAGGTTTTAAACAAACCCGTCATCCTGAAAGCGTAGAAAATA
>CAZCZF010000128.1:0-2205 GCA_964503025.1 uncultured Vampirovibrio sp.
TTTTTTCTCTATAAACATTAAAAAATAATTAATTTTTCTAAACTTTTTTCAAATATGAGTAATAATATAAATAGTGGATTTACCCACAACCAACTTACAAATTTCTAATATAAGTATTTGTTTTGCATAAGTTGATTAGGTCTATTATATAGTGTAGGAGCTTTATAGCATGGAAAAAGATTTGAAAATTAATATTCCTTCTGATTATTCAGAAAAATGTACCACAACAAAACCTTTAAAAATTCTTAGTTTTGGAAAGCAAAAAGTAATTATTTCGGACGAAGAGTTTTCAAGACTGGAAAATTTATACAAACATTATATTAACACTTTTGGTGTGGAAATAGGTTTTGTTAATTATATTCTAAGGATGGTGCCGGAATGGAATTTATAAAAGGTTTTGCAGTTGAAAATCTAACTGTGGCTGACTATAATCCAAGAGTAATTAATGAAACTTCTTTTACAAAATTGAAAGAAAGTATCTGCAAGTTTGGAATTATTAAACCATTGATAATAAATGGTAATAGTAATATTTTGACCGCTGGTCATCAAAGAACAAGAGCTTTAAAGGATTTGGGAATAAGTTTCGCTCCTGTTATTAAGCTACAAAACATTGCTAAATCAGATGAAATTATGTTTAATCTTTTTCATAATTCGATTGAAACAAATGGATCAAAAGTAGGTTTAAGTTTGGTTTCAAATCTCTCCTATGGTTATAGTTTTGTTGAGTCTAAATTTATAAACATACGCAAAAATTCAAATCCGGTTGTTGTTAAAGAAATAAGTAAGCTCATTATCAAATATGGTACATGGGGAAGTGTGATTTGTGATGAAAATGGGGCGGTTGTTACAAACTCAGAATACGCAATTGCTTGTAAATTATTGGAAAAACCGCTTTTAGTTTGTAAAATATCTACCAGCTAATTAATTTACCCCTAGTAATATCTATTTTTTCCACAAGGACAGCAAGATTTGCCTTCTTTTTTCATTTCTCTCATGTATTGGAGCGTCTTAATTTGTTCTTCTGTTAAATAAGATTCAAACTTCTTATTGTGTTCAGTTTTTATTTCAGCAGATTTTGCTTTTAATTCAGTAATTTCTTTTCTTAATTTAGCAATTTCTTTTTCGTCAGTTGTTGCTTTAATTTGTTTGTAATTTTCTCTGATTTTGGTATTTATTGGCTTTAATTCTGCTTGCTGCGCAGCTCTGTTTGAATCAACGAGTTTGATTTGTTCTTTTGTCAAGCCCAAATGGTTTTCAAAGTGCTTTTTGCAAGGGCAGCGTTTAACTGTTTGTTTTTCGTTATTTGATTTAATATCATAATACTGGGTATCAATTGCAAATACTGATGATATGCTGAATAACATTGTAGCTGTCAAAGCTAATGAACATAGAATCTTTTTCATATAAACACCTTTCTTTTTGAGTAAATTATATCATAACACCTACATTTTTTCACACAAAATTTTTCTAAACTTCTAGTCAGATTTCGTGAGTAGTAACTTCATGAAGAAATGTTAAAAATTGCTGAAGGACATATTGAAAGTTTTGTTACGATATGTTAAAATGTTTACATGGACCGGTTTTGTGACCTCGGTCCACCACGGCAGGTGTTATACCTGCCTTTCAAATTTCATAGAGGATTTATGGAAAGAGAACTGAGTATTTTTATCGATGAATCAGGTGATTTAGGTAACTATCAAAATCATTCTCCATTTTATATTATTTCCCTAGTTTTTCACGAACAAAATAAAAGCATTAGCAATGAAGTTAAAAAGCTAGATAATTATTTAGCAGGATGTGGTTTACCAAATCATACAATACATACTGCTCCATTAATTAGACAGGAACAAATATATAAAAATATGAATGTAAGTATAAGAAGTAAGCTATTCCGACAGCTATTTAATTTTATACGAAGCGTAGATGTGTCTTACAAAACTATAGTTGTTGATAAAAAGATGTATTCACAACAGGTAGATATGACTAGAATGATAACAATGGAACTAGCTTCTTTTATAAAATCAAATTTTTCATATTTTACTCAATTTGATAAAATAATCATATACTACGATAATGGGCAAATACAGTTAACTAAGATTTTAATTGCAATCTTTGGTGCTTTATTAGAAAACTCGGAGTTTAGAGTAATCACCCCGAATAATTACAAATTATTCCAAGCAGCAGATTTAATATGTACATTAGCTT
>CAZCZF010000129.1:0-2186 GCA_964503025.1 uncultured Vampirovibrio sp.
GTAAACAAGGATTATAAATGGCAATATTTAGAATTTATAAAATATTCAGATTTATGGAATTATATTCAAAGCATAAAACCGCTTTTAGTGGGCGAAAGCATAGGTAAAATATTATTCAGTCCTGATTATTTTGATTATGAAGAAGATAATCCAAAAGAAATATGTGGTTATGATTTTGAAAGAAATAATGAAAATGTATATTTGGATTCGGGATGTCCTGCTATCTTGGAAATTGGTGAACATAAATTAATTTTAAATATGTACAGTGGTAGTTGTTTGCAAATTTCTTTGGATAAAGAATTGATAGTCAAAGATGAAAAAGTAATGTCATATTTCGATGTTTCAAAATTATTTTCCAAAAATATTATAGGGAAGAAAATAACAGATATTAAAATTCAAAAAATATCAAGATATGATGCGGAAGCAACACATAATTGGTATCCCGAAAAAACATTAGGAAACAATATGTTTAAAAGTTTGCAAATTGAGCTTGAAAATGGATATTGTTTAATAAATTCTATTTCATTTGATAATTCAGCGATAAGTGAGATGAAAACTCCTCCTATGGAGATAGAAAATGATTGATGAAAATATAAAAATAGTGAATTTTGCATTTAATCAATCTTGTTGGGATAGCATAGACGACAGATATTCTTTAATCAAAAATGGAAAGAATCATAAAATAAGTTATTATAACATATATAAACTTCGTGACGAGGTGATAAGTAGCCCGATAAATTTTGAAGAATTTAACAAAGGAATTTTATCCATAATCAAAAATTGGAAAAGAAAATATTATCCAAAATATGACATTTGCGACGGTCTATGTTGGGAGTTAAATTTAAAACTTTCAAACGGGAAATATGTTTATTATAGCGGACAAGAGGAAATACCCGAAAATTATGATGACTTATTAAGATTTTTAGAAAAATATTTTAAATAAAATTATTTATAATTCCCAACCCTATTTCCATATCTATCGTATTCAATAATTCTGCCGGAGGAGTTGGTTTTATATTTCCCTGTTCTGTTTCCGTATTTATCGTATTTATATGTAACGCCGCTTGAGTTTGTTTTGAGAGTTCCTGTTCTATTGCCATATTTGTCATAAGACGTGTAACCTGATGAAGTTTTGCGGAAGCTTCCTGTTTTGTTTCCGTATCTATCATAAGAATTGTAGCCGCTTGAGGTTTTCTTGTATGAGCCGGTTCTGTTTCCATATTTATCGTAAGAAGTTATTTTTGAGCTGCCTGTTTGATAAGAGCCTGTTTTGTTTCCGTATTTATCATAGGAATTAACTGCCGCATTTGCTATATTTGCAGTTAAAAACATAAAACAAAGTAATAATAAAATTGAAAACAGCTTTTTCATCATAGCCTCCTTTTGTTATTATAACGAATCTTTTAAAGATTTGTTCATATTATATTGGGTTACTATGTCAAAAACGGACTTATTGATTGCTTAAAACTTTTGAAAGGTATTCTTTGTATTCCTTATTTAAACTTGCAGGCTTAACGATTTTACAACCTTTGCCCCATTTAAAGACGTGCCACATAATTTCCTTGCTACCACTAGCTTTGAATTTCAAAGCATACGTTCCGTCTTCATTAAACTTGCCGACTTGGGTTGGGTGGAAATTATATTTACTTGCCTCTTGGGCTAATTCTTTGCTAAATAACAACTCTACGTTTAGAACTTCCCCATGATAAACTCCAAATGATTGATTTGTATATTCTTGCAGGTCAAAGCCTTTTTTATCAAAGGATTTATCGGTTAATTTCAAATCACTAAATTTATGCAATAAGAAGGTATAAATATCATTGCCTTTGGCTTTTTCTCTTGCTACTAAATAAATCTTTTCCCCATAAATTAAACCTAATGGTTCAACAAGTCTTTCTTTTTCATGATAGATCCCGGAGACCATTTTAGATTGTTGCAGGGCTTCTCTGATAAGTTCAATAACACTTAAACTTATTTTATATTGTGGCATTTGACGTACAGCATAACCCTCTGTTTGCATAAATAACTCAATATTATTTTCAACGGAATTTAAGTTCTTACGAGCAAGAGATTTTATTTTTTCGACAGTTTTACCAAGTTCATCTTTCATTTCTTTATTGGTTGTTCTTCTTTTTCTTATTATTCTTAGAATAAACCAAAAACTTATCTAACATTTTGTGAACGGT
>CAZCZF010000130.1:0-2149 GCA_964503025.1 uncultured Vampirovibrio sp.
GAAGGAATATTCAAGAGGTGCATTTTGTATAGAAAAGGAGGAATTTATGAATTGGATATACTTGTTAATTGCAGGATTTTTTGAAGTTACTTGGGCAGTCGGACTTAAACTTTCAGATGGATTTACAGATTTATCAATTAGTATACTTACTGTTTTAGGGATGATTGCAAGTTTTTATTTTTTAGCTCTTGCATTAAAATCTATTCCGCTCGGAACAGCTTATGCTGTGTGGACGGGAATTGGTACAGTCGGAACTGTTGTACTTGGTATTATTTTATTTAAAGAACCTTGTTGCGTATTGAGACTTAGCTGTATCGTATTAATTATAAGTGGAATTATTGGCTTAAAACTTTTATCCGCGTAGTGTTTTATTTTATGGTACAATTTGCATAGAAAAGGTGAGCTATGAAGATTGATTTAGTTTATTTATGGGTTGATGATAATGACAAGGAATGGAAATCTAAAAAAGATTCTTTTTTAAATAGTCCTGTAGATAAAGAAGCGTCTGACGAGTGTCGTTTTAAGAATAATGATGAATTAAAATATTCTTTACGCTCCGTTTCAAAATATGCGAATTGGATAAATAAAATTTTCATTGTGACAGATGGGCAAGCTCCGGAATGGCTTGATACAAATAATCCAAAAGTTAGAATTGTTGACCATTCAGAAATTGTTTCGAAGGATAAGTTGCCTGTTTTTAATTCGTGCGTAATTGAAAATTGCATTCCTTTTATTCCTGAGTTATCGGAAAATTTTTTGTTGGCAAACGATGATACTTTTTTCTGGAACTCTGTTGATGAAGGGTTTTTCTTTGTTGAAGGCAAACCGATTTGTAGAATGAATGCGAAAATTAAAAATAAAGAATATAAACATTTGTACGGTCATTCTATATTTAAAGCGTACAGTTTGATAAAAGAAACTTTTGGAAAATCCGTTCCGTATTTTTCGCATCATAATATTGATGCTTATTGTAAATCTCATTACTTGGAATGTATGAAAGTTTTTCAATCAGAATTTGACGAGACTTTGAACCATAGGTTTAGGGATTTTAATGATATTCAAAGAATCATTGTTTCGTACTATGCAATAATTCAAGAAAAAGCTATAATGAAAAATGTAAAAGTAAATTGGTTGCTGAAACTTTTGGGCTTAAAGACTCCGGAGTCGCAATATTTTAATCTAAAAAAGTCTACGCGCAGTAAGATACAAAAATCAAAAGCCAAGTTATTATGTATAAATGATTGTAGGAAAACAACAGATTGTGACAGAGAATTTATGAAAAATCTTCTGGAACAAAAATTCCCTGAGAAATCGGAATTTGAGAAATAAAAATGAAAAAACGAATTTTTCAAAAAAGTTATAACAGATTTTTAAGCCAATTTAATCAATATTTGATTAAGATTAATTTTACGCCGTGTATATTTAAAATAAGTTCTGAAGAAAAAGCTCTTTGCATTGCGCCTCATCCTGATGATGAAACTTTCGGTATGGGGGGAACGATTGCGAAATATGCAAATAATTTTGATGTGATTTGTCTTACAAACGGTGCAAAAGGGATTAAAAATGCCGAAGTCACTGATGTTGTAAAAATAAGAGACAAAGAGTTCCAAAATGCAATCGGTTGTGCGGGATTGCAAAATTTTTCTAATTTGGGAATAGAAGATAAAGCGGTTTTGAAATCTTATGATATTTTTTCAACGATTGATGTTGCAAAGTATGATTACATATTTATTCCGAATTTGATAGATACGCATGCTGATCATCGTGCATGTTTTCAGCATTTGTGCAAATTGTTGCAGAATAAAAAATATAAATCCGGTTTGAAGATTATGTTTTATGAGGTTTGGGGAGCGCTTGCAAGTCCGAATGTGCTTGTCGATATTTCAGATGTTGTAGAAACCAAAATAAATATGATTAAGAGTTATGAATCTCAATTAGAACGTAAAGATTATTTGAGCGCTATTTTGGGACTAAACCAATATCGCGGCTTAACCAAAAATATAAAATACAGCGAAGCTTTTTGGATGTTGGATGCAAAAGAAGCTTTGGGTATGTATAACACATTTTTCAGAGGAGTTGGAAGTGATTAAATTTATTAAAAATTTATTTGAATATAAAAAACCGATAATAAAAGAAAATACGTTTATAG
>CAZCZF010000131.1:0-2140 GCA_964503025.1 uncultured Vampirovibrio sp.
CTATTAAAATATAAATAAATGTTTAAAGAGGAAAAGGTGTTGTATGCATAAGCGTTGGTATGATGTAGATCCCACAGTAAGTTTGGCGGTTAGTTTGATGAGAAATGCCAATATAATGACGCAGTATCAATGTGCGGACGTGATATTAAAGAAATCAAAAGAAAACGGTGTGGATTTAGCTGACAATATCTTGACTGACGCATTTGCTTATGTCCTCAGAAGATGGTATGATACCGACCAAAAAATTGCAGAAGCTTTTGAATATCTAAAATGCTTGCCGGAGAATATTCAAAAGGAAGTAGCTCTTGAAATAATTAATTTGCTACAGGAAGCTGAAACAAAGTAGATGGATACGTTTTTACATTTGTGTACAAATCCAGCTTTTATATCGATTATTGCACTTTGTGTCTTATGTATAAAAAAAGTCAATGTATTACTTGCAATTATAGTTTCAACACTAATTGCGGGTATTTTTTCAGGACTGAGCATAACCAACATTATGGATACTTTTATATCCGGCATGGGCGGTAATTCAGAAACTGCATTGAGTTACATTCTTCTTGGTGCTTTCGCAGCAACAATGGCTCATTCAGGATTTACGGATGTTGTTTCTAATAAAATAACTAAGTATGTAAATGGTAATAAATATATATTGCTAACAATACTTGCACTTATAGCAATGGCTTCGCAAAATATAGTTCCTATCCACATCGCTTTTATTCCAATTATTATACCTCCACTTTTAACTGTAATGACAAAACTAAAAATTGATCGTCGCGCGATTGCCTGTGTATTGGCTTTTGGTCTTAAAATGCCATACATAGCGATTCCGGCAGGTTTTGGGCTAATATTCCAAAATCTTATTGCGGATAATATGGTTCAAAACGGAGTCGATGTAGCAAGAGGAGATATTTGGAAATCTACTTTAATACTCGGTATCGGTATGCTTGTAGGATTATTTGTCGCTGTATTTATAACTTACAGAAAACCACGAGAATATAAACTTCAAGATACCATAACTAACGAAAACAAAGAGACGAAATTTCTTTATAAGCATTGGATAGTGATAATTGCAGCATTGGCAACTTTTGTAGTACAACTTATGACAAAATCGTTGCCACTTGGTGCATTGGTAGGACTTGGTATTATTTTTACCTGCAAAGTAATCCCACAAAATAAAATGGATCACATGATGAATGAAGGAATTTACTTAATGGGATACATTGCATTTGTAATGCTTGTTGCCGCTGGGTTTGCCAATGTTTTGAAAGAAACCGGAGCAATAGAATCACTCGCTAATACAATTTTACCAATTTTACCTGCTAATATATTAGTTAGCTCATTCTTTATTCTTATTATAGGTTTATTCATTACAATCGGCATCGGAACATCATTCGGCACAATACCAATTCTTGCAGTATTATTCTTGCCAATTTGCATTCAACAAGGTTTTAATACTCAGCAAATGATTGTGCTTCTTGCTGCTGCAGCAGCTCTTGGTGATGCAGGCTCTCCGGCTTCTGATACAACACTTGGACCGACAGCAGGACTAAATGCGGATGGACAACACAATCATATTTTTGATACCTGTATTCCGACATTTTTACACTACAATATCGCTTTAATCGTATTCGCACTACTTGGAATTTGGCTACTCGGATAATTAGTTCAATCCGTAATTGAAATCCTCTTGAATATTGCTTGAAAGCATTGACTTCATTGATTCCATATATGAGTTAACTTCTTCTAGCTCTGCACTTGCCGTAGTAATTTGAGCATCTATTGCAGTTTCCCAAGCTGTTAATTGGTCAAATTCATCTTGATATTTTGCAGTTAATTTATCAAGTTCTGCTTCAAAATCCGGCATTTCTGTATAATCAGTATATTTTTCTTGTAAATCAGGATCGCCATCAAATAAAGCTTTGTAATATTCTCTTAATTCTGATGTTTCACAATTTTTTAAAGATTGGATATCGCCTTGAGAATATAAAGCGAGATTCTTTTGAGCTTGCCATTGAGTAATTTCAAGATTAAGCTGATTTCGTCTCAGTTTATATGATAATAATGTCTCATGTAAATTTGCGATTGCCATCTTTTATCACCATCTTTATTACTTACATATATATAAAGTATTTAAAAA
>CAZCZF010000132.1:0-2126 GCA_964503025.1 uncultured Vampirovibrio sp.
GCTTAGGTACAAACTCAGCAGAATTAGGAAAGATTAGCATTGCTAGTGGTTTATTCTTGATTCCAATATTAGCAAAGAATCAATCACGCATTATGTAGATTGATGATGGCTTTCTTTCGTTAATTTATTTCGTAAAATCATCTTCAAAACCTCTAATATTATCTAGTTCAATATTGTATCTTTTGCCTTGTTTATCTACACAAGTTGCGAAGTCAATATCGCCATCAGCAAATTTATTTTTCCAAATACAAATTAATAAACCGATTTCTTGTGTTTGTAGATTTAAAATTTTTGTTCCATAAAGTTTATAACATTTTTCGGTCATTGCAATCTCCTTTCGTTTGCAATGACATTCATCACTCGTTGTATGGCAAAAATCAAGTCTAAATCCCAATCTCAGAGATAATTCGACACATCTCAAATTGTGAGAATTTTCAAAATGGACTTTTTGGTTTTATTTTAGAAAATGGCTAAAATGTAAATATACTTTGTATTTTAGGGTAAAAAGTTTTAATTTTTCAAGAGAATTTTGAAATTCAAAGTCCATCAAAAGTCCATTTTGGTGTATTTTGAAACTTAAATCTCATTCCTAAAAATCAGCCTCAATTAGCCTAGAATTAGGATAGTTTGCAAAATTAAGCAAATCCAAAAGTGACTATTAAATCCCACCAGTAAAATTACTGATTTTACTGGCGTTTGTATATGTTTTTAATTTTAAGTCATAAACTGGAGATGGTGGGAGTCGAACCCACGTCCATCGTGGATAAAAGTCGATGTCTACGAGTGTAGTAACTTATTATCTTGGCTTAACACGGAAAATTACGAAACCTGAACCAAGCCTCAGACTTTTTTCGGAAGCCTAACCTCCAATGGTTAAACTTGATACGCATACCATCATTTGCATACTGCATCTTGCATACATTCATCACCCTAAGCGGCAAGATGGCTTAGTTAGATGGGCTGAACCGCTATACTAAGCAGCGAGTCTTTGAGCTCTGAAATCAGCCATTGATACAACGTTATTAGCGTTTAATTTAGTTTGCTCGTTGATAAGCGGGAACAGCGCCCGCACTCGCAACCGAAATCTACCAATCACGGCGTCAAAACCAGTACATCCCCATGGATTTTTTGTGAGAAAGACGGCTCCGCTCGAAAAAGTGTATTTTTCAGAACTCATCCCTCACCAAGAATTTCTAATACTCGCAGTGCTCGTACGAAATTCTATCCTCTCCCTAGGAGAGGAAAGTTATGGAACCAGTACATCCCCACAATAATTAAATTCTCAATGTGCGTAATGACAGTATAAACGATATTTAATCCTTTATCAAGTCTCGAATTTTTTTCAAATCTTTCAACATCAAGTTTCTTGGGCTACCTTCTTCCAAAGAATGATATCGCAAAAGATATGACGGGTGGAAAATTGGTATACACTTTCTTGTCTTACTGCCAATTTCCAATTCTAAAATTTCTCCTCTAATCTTGGATATCGCAATTTTTTTATCATAAAAAGACTTCAACGCCGTTGCGCCACAAAAAATCATTACTTCGGGATTAATTGTCTCAATTTGTTTTAACAAATAACCCTCGCATGCTGCTTTTTCAGAATCGGTCGGAACTCGATTTTGCGGAGGACGGCATTTTACCGTATTTATTATATATAAATCTTCGGCACGCGAAATACCCGCTTTTTCAAGAAACTCATTCAAAAGTTTTCCCGCTCTTCCAACAAATGGAGTTCCTGTTTTATCTTCATTTTCCCCCGGAGCTTCTCCAATCAATATCGCTTTTGCCGTCTTGGGATTGCCATCCGAAAACACAATGTTATTTCTGGTTTTTCCAAGCTCACATTCTAAGCAATTTTCACATTTTTTCTTCAATTCAGATAATATTTGTTCTTTCATAAACTTCCCTCTGTAAACAAATTTAACATTAATAACTCATAAAGTAAACATAGCCGGCTCGAGTTCAAACACATATTAAACAAACGATTACTTTTTTTAGAAAACAGGAAAAGGAATCTTACATCTTTTATTAAGAGGTCTTTTTTTATGCAATAATAAACAATAATAAATATAAATAATTATAAGTAATTAAAATTGTATTTATTATGAAATGGGCTAAAAATG
>CAZCZF010000133.1:0-2006 GCA_964503025.1 uncultured Vampirovibrio sp.
GACTTGCCTTTTGAAATCCCCGACTCCTGGAGATGGTGTAGATTGAAAGATATTGGAACTATTGTAGGTGGTGGAACTCCCAAAACGGACATTAAAGAAAACTGGGAGAATGGCAATATTCCTTGGCTTACTCCAGCAGACATGCGAAATGTAAAAAGCAAGTATGTTAAATGTGGGAAACGTAATATCACGTTACAGGGTTATAATTCTTCATCAACAATAATGCTTTCGCCCAATAGCATAGTATATTCATCTAGAGCTCCTATAGGATATGTAGCAATTACACAAAATAGTTTGTGTACAAATCAAGGCTTTAAATCAGTTGATTTATATTGCAAGGAATGTTCAAATTATACTTATTATTTATTAAAAGCATTAACTGCAGATATTGTAAATCGTGCTTCTGGTACAACTTTTAAAGAAATATCGGGTAGTGAATTTGGTCAAACTTTTGTCCCCATACCACCATTAAATGAACAAATAAAAATTGGAGAAAAGATTGATGATATTTTTCAATATTTAGATAATTTAGAATCAATAATAAAAGGCTCATAGGTAAAACCTAGAGCCTTTATAATTACCAAGTTACAACTTTGTCTACTATTGCTCGTTGTTCACTTGCTGTTCGTCGCAAGTAAATTCTTGTTGTTTCAATACTTTCGTGTCCCATTAAATCAGCAAGAAGAGCAATATCATTGAATTTATCCAAAAAGTTTTTTGCGAATCTATGTCGAAAAGAATGTGGATAAACAACTTTGGTATTTAATCCATATTTTATAGCATAGTTTTTTAGTTGTTGAGAAATTCCACGAGTGGTAATGCGTTCTCCAAAACGATTTTTAAATAACCACCCCGAGTCAAGATTATTTTCTTTTAACCATTTTTCTGTTTGTTCTTTTAATAATTTGGGGATGTATAAACGTCTTAACTTACCGCCTTTTGTATATAAATCAAAATAACCAATATGGACATGCTCAACCTTAATTTGAATTAATTCGCTGACTCTTGCACCTGTCGCAGCCAAGTACCAAACAACGAAATACCATTCCATATTATTATCTTTTTTGAGTTGATTTTTGAGATACTTGTAATCAGCATTGCTTATTACATTTTCTAAAAAATTTTTCTGCTGTACTTTAATAAATTTAAGTTTGAGCCTGTCTTTTTTTAAGAATTCTAGATACTTGTTAATTGCTTGAAGTCTTAAATTTACTGTTTTGGGTTTAAATTTTTCCATTAAGTACCCTTTGTAAGCAAGTAAATTTGCTTTGTTTACTTCAGAATAAGTACTAATAAAATAGTTAACTGTCCACAAATAAGAAGTTATTGTTTTTTCTGAAAGATTTTCTTTCAATAAATAATTTTTAAATTTTTCGTTCATACTGAACCTCCTTTTCATTACTATTAAAGAAGATTCATAGTTCTAAATCTTTTATTGAAGAAAAATATCTTGTATTGCATCAAGTTGTGTAAATATAGAAGTTATCTTTGAAACAATTTTACCTTGTTCTCGTACTGGTGGTATAGGAATAATAACATTTTTTACAGTATCGGACTTTAAATTTTTAACAGTTGAGCCTTGTGCAGCAATTGATAATAGTTGGTACATTATGTTTGAACTTAGTAAATAATATAAAAAATCTTGATTAAAAGCTTTAAAATTATCATTTATTACAAGCCAGCCATCATGGATGCAACCATCGGTTTTTAAAATATACGGTCTTCCAAAACTCATTGAATTTGTTAATAAAAAATCTCCGGCTTTTACATACCTAGATTTTGATATTCCTTCTGGCTTTATTTTTTCTTTTGTAGAGTATATGTATTTACCGCCTTTTTCAGTATCACCAATTTTTATCCAATTAATTCCATTTTTATCATTAGTTAAATATTTTTCTATTGGTCTTGGGGAACCCCCGCGTGATATATTACAAATATTGCCAAACTTCTCCCATCTCCAGGAGTCGGGGATTTCAAAAGGCAAGTCATCATCAATGCAGACTGTT
>CAZCZF010000134.1:0-1938 GCA_964503025.1 uncultured Vampirovibrio sp.
TTTTTGTTAATAGGTGCAATAAATTGCACCCAACGGCTGCGAAAAAAGTGAATAATTCTGGACGATAAAATAACTGGATTGCTTCACTTCGTTCGCAATGACTATTTTTGAGACTACTAATTTTAAGTCTGTACGAGAAAAACGCAGTTTTTCGTGGCAATCCAGTAGTAATATGCGGTAAATCGTAGATTTCTCGCATATTACAGACTAAATAATCAAATGATGAATATTTTTAAGCAGAAAATCTTCACTCTTACAAATAGGTGTTGCAAATGTGTCATCAGAATCTTGGCATACAAAATACCCATCTCCGGATATATTTGTTGTGTAGCCAATAATTGTTATTTCATGACCACCACTAATTCTATTTTGATCATCTGTAAGTACATAACCCACTGTGCAAGTTTTGTTTTCGGATAAAGCTTTCATTATATCTCGTTTTTTTCTTAAAGTATCATTGTGTATAATAGTATTCTTGTCTAACTGCATATAATTACAAGTTTTAGCTTTGGAAGCGTTCAATATTTTATCAACAAAACAAATTTCTGTATCAATCAAACCACTATTATCTGAAGTGTATTCATTTGGAGAACGGGTATCTGTTAAAGCGTCATAGGTTTGTCTAGAACCTAAGTTCATAATCATTGATTGCATAATAATATCAACAATAGAACGTTCTCCTTCATCTTTATTGTTATTCTGAATTTGAGCAAGAAAATCTGTATTTTTACCTGTTTTAAGGGTTAAAGTATAATCCTTTTGGTTTTCTTTAAAATGAACATTGAATAATTTTAACTGTTCTTTTTCAATATTTGAAATTGTTTTAATCGCAATCCCTTTTTCTGATGTTAGCTCTTCTAAAATTCTTAAAAATTCAGCAGGATTTTTTGTCGCAAATTTATATTCTAAACTGGCAGCAGAACAAGTCCCCAAAAATCGCTCCTGAATAGCTGATTTTGCTTCTTCACGAGCTGTTTGATTTTTAGAATTGTTTGTAATTTTATCGATTGCTTCTTTTTTATATTTTTCAGGAATATCTTCTGCTAGTTGTGTAATAACACAAGGATTTTCTAAGATATCAAGACACTCTTCCAAAAGTTTAATCCCTGAAACTCCTTCCATTCTGGGAGTAGAAAAAACTTGATACAAATTATCAAGAACATTGCTTTTATTTTCTGCTCCTGATTTTAATAATTCACCATTACTTAATAGTGTTTCAAGTTTAGTTTTATACTCTTCGCTCAAATTATTTGATAAAGTATCATATTTTTCTTGTTCGGATTTTGATAATGTAATATCATCTTGAGGTTTAATGAGTGTAGATTTCCAATTTTTATCAAAAAAAGGTGTTGCGATGTTTTTTACATCAAGTTCTTTGTTAATATATTTTTCACAATATTTTTCTGATTTTAATTTAATTTCACCTTTAATAAATTTTTCAATATTTGTTGAGGTGAATTTTACCCCTGTAGAGTTTTCAAAAAAGGTTTTTATGTCCGGTGGTTCTTTGTACAAAAATTGCATATCGTCAGTTGCTAGATTTATTGCTTGAGAAAAATTATGACCAAAATTAAATTTGTCTTTGCACCAATTAGTAGCTCTTTTAAACCAAGAAGATTGTGCTGAAATTTTTTCTTTGTAGCATTCGTCAATATATAAATTTAGTCTTTCCAAAATTATATTTTTTAAATTATAGTTTTTCCCGTCGGAGGCTTTAAAACAAAGGGTATTGGAACTATTAAGACAAGAATTAAAATTATCTCCAATTTGAGCTTTGTATTTATCAATATCTGAATATACTTTCATTATAGAATCTGATACGCAAAAAGATGATAATCTTAAATTATTAATTGTTGGTATATTGTATTGTATTGTCATAATTTTATACTCATAATCCTCTATATATATAAAGTATTTTGAAGTTAAAAAATTGATTAA
>CAZCZF010000135.1:0-1912 GCA_964503025.1 uncultured Vampirovibrio sp.
ATCTTCGATGCAAACTACGCTTCCGTCTGCAAACTTCTCATAATGTAACTTATCACAACAATATAATTTTTAAAATTAATCTTCTTGTAAAATTTTAGTAATTTCTTCATCTGTAATTTTTTGCTGATTTAATAATCTATATTCGTATTTTGTAAACCAAGAATTAAAGTAATTTATCATCCACATTATTTTAGTTTTAATTTTTTCTTCGCTTTTATGTTTTCTGAGCATTTCCAAAAGATTATATTTAAACGCAACATCGTCAAATGTATCGCACAAATGAAATATATTTAAATACAACTCATTGTCTTTATCTTGCATAAGATAGTAATAACCGTTAGGCTCAGAAACCTTTGTTCTTACAAGAATTCTAGGGACACTCGCAACTTTTTCTTCTAATTGGACTGCTTCAACAAGTCCTTTACCGTAAACAATAATATCATTATAGAAGAATTCACCTTCAACAATTGCACCACGCAATAAATATCCATAGCGCAAAACTTCATTATATATATTGGCTACCGTATTAAATAATACCGCCATTTTATTGTTTCTATCTTCGTCATTTTCTTTTAATTCGATGGCTAACAAAATATTATCAGAAAATATTTGTAAAAATATTTTGTCTTTTTTAGGGAAAATTCCCCCACCAGATTCTTGAATCGCATCTTCCATAAACATATTTAAATGATTCAGAAAGTCAAAATCTTTATCATTGCATATCATCTGTTTTGCACCAAGAATATCTAAATATGCAATGCAGTAGTTAGAAGTTTTATAATTTGTTGATGGGAATCTTACCAAGCCTGTTCTTATAACCATTTATTCTCGCTTTTTGTTTTATTATAACAAAAATACAACCTTGACTTTGGGATACCTCTGAGTGATGTATTGCACAACCTAAAAGGAGGTTGTGTATGGAAGAAAGATTTGTTATTAAAAGAAAAGATTTTAAAAAGTTGGAGCGATATGCTGAAAATATTTATAACACAGCGGTTGTAATTGATTATTTTTGCTCATCGCAAAAGGAATATGAGGAACTTTATAATTTATCACCAATTGTTAAAAACTTACGACGAGATGCTGACCAAGTTCATGCATTTTTTATAAACTATCCTGAAAGCATTGATTAGCTTCCAATTTTAAAAGTTGTTCTTTTCTATCAATACCGCAGGCGAAGCCTGTTAGTTTGCCAGTTTTAGAGATTACTCTATGGCAAGGAATGATGAGCAAAATTGGATTTTTATTGCACGCAGAACCGACAGCTCTTTGTGCATTAGGGTTGCCAATTCCTTCAGCAACTTCTTGATAAGATTTAGTTTGGCCATAAGGAATTTTTAGCAACTCTGCCCAAACTTTTTTCTGAAAATCAGTTCCTGAAGGCGAAATATTTAGTTCAAATTTAGTTCTTTTACCCACAAAATATTCATCAAGTTGTTTTGCAACTTCTCCAAAATACCACGTCCTTTCAGATAATTTTTTGCAAGTTTTAACAACTTTAAGCCCTAAAACTACATTGTCTTTAAGCTCAATTTCTAATATCCCAATCGGTGATTTGCAGTAAAATTTTTCTATCATATTTTTTAAATGGCTTTTAAACACGATTTACACGCTTTTGCCCATTTCGTAGGCTTGTTGGATGAATGGTGTGCCGTTGATTTCGCCACGTTCGTAAACACCTTTTGCATAAATTACACCCATTTCTTTTGAGCCCTCAAGGCACGCTGCCAAGCCTCTGAAGCATTCCAATGTGCAATCCATTGTGTGTTTTTCGTCTTCTGCCGCAGTCATAATATAATAAAATTCTTTATCCCTAAACTCTAGCCATTTTACTACAGTTCTGTCAATTACGGCCTTTAGGTTTGTTGATTTGTACTTGGAAAAACAAGTTTGCTGATGTTGAAATTGATTT